>NZ_DASYZI010000439.1:0-68560 GCF_035946395.1 Actinocrinis sp. | reverse complement strand
GGCCAGTTCGGGTGTGAGGCTTCCATGGTCAATCCTGCTGACTGCTGGTTGAGGTGTGAGGCCTACTGGACCGGAGCAGGCGGTGTCGCCGCAGAAGCGCATCCGGGTCAACTGTTCGGGGCTCCGGATCACGCCTTCGCCGACCAGGTAGCCGGCCACCAGGTCGAAATCGTCGCCCGGCGTTCGCATGGTCACCGCTATCTGCCTGCCCGCGACTCGGATCTCCAGCGGCTCCTCGGCGACAAGCGTGTCCCGCGAGCGCATGCTCCCGTCGGTCCCGTCCGCGCCTCTGCCGAGCTTCAGGACTGCTTCACGCGTCGTAACCCTGCCCATGCTTGCACCGTACCCCCGTCTGCTCCGCGGCTCTGCTGCGCGCTGGGGTGAAGAGTGACGGGCAACTCGGATAGCACAGACATTACGGACAGCACGCATAGAACGCACAGAACGGATGGCTTGAAGGGTACAGCGCTCCGCAGCCTGAAAAGCACAACGCCCCGCGCCCTAGTTGAACACTAGGACGCGGAGCGAGTGAGTCGCCCCGTTCAAAGAGCAGAGAGGGGCTTCTTGGTGCAGTTGACTACAGCGGCTTGACGTTCTCGGCCTGCGGGCCCTTCGGGCCTGCGGTGACGTCGAACTCGACGCGCTGGTTTTCGTCGAGACTGCGGTAGCCGTTCGACTGGATCGCAGTGAAGTGGACGAAGACGTCGGCGCCGCCGTCGTCCTGGGAGATGAAGCCGTAGCCCTTCTCCGCGTTGAACCACTTGACCGTTCCGGAAGCCATCTCTCTCCTCATAGAAAGGGGACGTCGGACGGGCTCCACAGGGTGTGGATCCCGGGTTGCCCTCCACGAACCGTCCCGCTTTGCTGACCGCGCCATAGGAGAGTGCCACGAAACACAAAGGCCCGCGGCCGTACTCCCGCGGGCGTTCAAACGAAGCATTCAGGGAACTGCAGCTGCAACCGAGGCCACTTTAACACGTCGCCGCTGATCCGTCGCTCGTTCCAACGGGTGAATTCAGAACGATCCATGGCCGGCCTGCTCGCCAGGGCTGGGGCGGTGGGCCGATGGCGGCGTCAACTGGCTGCCTTTGCGGGTTCGACCAGGTCAAAAACCGGGTGCGCGATGGGTGAACAGCGCCTATGGTCCTTACCATGCCCCCTTCATCGCCTTCTGGCGGATCCTTCGCGTCCCTATGGCGTCTGAAGTCCTATGTTCGGCCGTACCGGTGGCAGATGCTCCTGATGTTCGCGGTCGCCCTCGGCGGAACTCTCGTCGGGGTCGCCGTTCCCCTGCTGACCAAGGCCGTCGTCGACGGGCCGCTGCGCCAGGGGGACCGCGGCGCGCTGTGGCTGCTCGGCTTCTACGCCCTGCTGTTCGGCCTCGCCGAGGCGGCCCTGATCCTCGCTCGTCGGCTCACTCTGGCCAACACCGCGCTCGGCATCGAGAAGGACCTGCGCGACGAGCTTTACGCCCACCTTCAGCGGCTCGACGTGGGCTTCCACGACTCCTGGCAGTCCGGGCAGCTGGTCGCCCGGATGACCAGCGACATCTCGGCGATCCGCCGGTTTCTCGGGTTCGCGCTGATCTTCCTGGTGGTCAACACGATCACCTTCGGCGTGGTGAGCGTGTTGCTGATCGTGATCCATCCGCTGCTCGGCGGCTTGGTCGTGGTGTTCGGTCTGCCGCTGAGCTACGTGGTCTTCAAGTACGAGCGGGTCTACCGGCGGCAGATCCGCGCCGTGCAGGACCAGCAGGGCGAGGTGGCCACCGACGTCGAGGAGTCCGCGCTCGGCATCCGCGCGATCAAGGCCTTCGGCCGGGCCGGCTTCCTGACCGAGCGTTACCTCGACAAGTCGGTCAAGCTGCGCAGCCTACAGCTGATCCAGATCAGGACGCTGGCCGAGATCTGGGCTCTGATCATCGCGCAGCCGCAGGTGGTGCTCGGACTGGTGGTGCTGGGCGGCGGCGCGGCGGTGGCGAGCGGCTCGCTCACCCTCGGCACCCTGGTCGCCTTCATCTCACTGTACCTGCTGCTGATCTGGCCGATCGAGTCGATGGGCTGGCTGCTGGCCGCTTCGCAGGAAGCCAACACGGCGGCGGAGCGGGTCTTCGAGGTGCTCGACTCGCAGCCGCAGATCCGCACGCCGCAGTTGTCGGCCGTCGGGCATCTGCGACCCGGCGAGCCCGGTGCGGCGTTTGGTGACGAGTCGTCTGAACTGTCGGTCGCTGAGGGCCTGCGACCTCATGAGTCCGATACGCAGTCCGGTCGTGTGCCCAGCCAGCAGGCGTGGCCGACGTCTGACCGTGCGCGTCCTGACGTGCTGGCGGCGGGAGCCGATCGCGGGGCTGACCAGGCCCAGGGGCGCGACCAGGGCCAAGCGCAGGCCCGGCTCGTGTTCGAGGATGTGTCGTTCAGCTACCCCGTCGCTCTGGGCCGTGTGGCGGAGCGTCCGATCCTTACCGGGGTGAGCTTGCGGCTCGCGCCCGGCGAGACCATCGCCGTCGTCGGGCCCACCGGTTGCGGCAAGACCACGCTCACCGCGCTCGTGCCACGGCTCTACGACGTCACCGGCGGGCGGATCCTGCTCGACGGCACCGACGTTCGGTCCCTGCCGCTGACCGAACTGCGCGCCCGGGTCGCGTGTGCCTTCGAGGACCCGACCCTGTTCTCCGCCAGTGTCCGGGAGAACCTGGTACTCGGCCGTCCTGAGGCCGCCGAGGAGCAGGTCGCCGAGGCGCTGCGGATCGCGCAGGCCGAGTTCGTGTACGAGCTGCCCTGGGGCCTGGACACCCGGGTCGGCGAGCAGGGACTGTCCCTGTCCGGTGGCCAGCGCCAGCGGCTCGCCCTGGCCCGCGCGGTGCTCGGCCGACCGCCGGTGCTGGTGCTCGACGATCCGCTCTCCGCCCTTGACGTGCATACCGAGGGGTTGGTCGAGCAGGCGCTGCGCGCGGTCTTGGCCGAGACCACTGGGCTGGTCGTCGCGCACCGCGCCTCGACAGTGCTGCTGGCCGACCGGGTGGCGTTGCTCGGCCCGCACCCGTCCGGCGGTTACACCGTTGCCGCGCTCGGTACGCACCACGAACTGCTGGAGACCGAGCCCGGTTACCGCGACCTGCTGTCGCAGAGCTCCGAACTCGTCGAGGAGGGCGTGTAACCGATGACCGTGCTCGATACCGATGCTTCTGCCGCTTCCGCCGAAGCTGCCGCGAAGCAGGGCCCGGGGGAGCGGAACCCGCAGAACGACTGGCGCGGAGTGGCCGCCGAGAAGATCGACGAGGTCTCGGCCAGCGGCGGCCTGTTCCTGCGCGCCCGCTCGCGCCGACTGCTCGGCTCGCTGCTGCGCCCGCACCGGCGGTCGCTGGCCTGGGCCACCTTCCTCATCGTGGTGGTCACCGGCGCCGAGATGGCCGGACCCTACCTGGTGTCCGTCGGCATCGACTCGGGCATCCCGGCGATCCATCACGGCGACTGGGCCCCGATCGGCGCCGCGGTCAGCGCGATCCTGGTCACCGCGCTGTTCGGGGCGCTGCTGCGGCTGCGCTTCCTCAAGCTGGCCGGGCGGATCGGCCAGGACGTGCTGCTCGACCTGCGCGGCCGGGTCTTCCGCCAGTTCCAGCGGCTGCCGATCGCCTTCCACGAGCGTTACACCTCGGGCCGGGTGATCTCCCGGCTGACCAACGACCTCGACGCGCTCGGCGACCTGGTCAACGCCAGCCTCGACGGACTGATCAACGCGGTGCTCAACATCGCGGTGATCGGCATAGTGCTCGCCATCCTCGACCCGCAGCTCTCGCTCTTCCTGGTGGTCTGCCTGCCGGCGCTTTTCCTGCTGCTGCGCTGGTACACCACCAACTCGCGCGTCGCCTACCGGCGCACCCGCGAGACCATCGCCGCGCTGATCGTGCACTTCGTCGAGACGCTGAACGGCATCCGCGCGGTGCAGGCCTTCCGCCGGGAGCCGCGCAACGACCGGATCTTCGACGAACTGAGCTCCGACTACAAGAACGCCAACGCGGACGCCATGCGCCTGATGGCCTGGTTCATGCCGGGCATCAAGGCGGTCGGTGCGCTGATGACCGCGGCGGTGCTGGTCTTCGGCGGCTTCCAGGTCATCGACCACACGCTCCAAGTCGGCGTGTTGACCGCGTACCTGCTGTACCTGCGCCGGTTCTTCGACCCGCTCCAGGACCTGGCGATGTTCTACACCTCGTACCAGTCGGCCACCGCCGCGCTGGAGAAGCTCTCCGGCGTGCTGGAGGAGGAGGCGGCCGTGCCCGAGCCGGCCACGCCGGTCGAGCTGCCCCTGCCGGTGCGCGGCGGGGTGCGGTTCGAGACGGTGCGCTTCGCCTACCCACGGCGTGAGCAGCAGTCCGCCGACGGCACGCCCACGCCCGAGCGGGTCATCCTGCCGAGCCTCGACCTCGACATCCCGGCCGGGCAGACCGTGGCGCTGGTCGGCGCGACCGGTGCCGGCAAGTCCACCCTCGCCCGGCTGATGTGTCGGTTCTACGACCCGGACGCCGGGGCGGTGCGTCTTGACGGAGTCGACCTGCGCGACCTGCGTGACGCCGATCTGCGCAGCGCCGTGGTCATGGTGACTCAGGAGAACTTCCTGTTCACCGGCACCGTCGCGGACAACATCAGATTCGGCCGTCCAGACGCCACCGACGCGCAGGTCGAGGAGGCGGCACGGGCCATCGGCGCGCACGGGTTCATCGCCGCGCTCCCGGACGGCTACGCCACCGACGTCAAGAAGCGCGGCGGACGGCTCTCAGCCGGCCAACGGCAGCTGGTGGCGTTCGCGCGCGCGTTCCTGGCCGACCCGGCCGTGCTGGTGCTCGACGAGGCGACCTCGTCGCTCGACGTGCCCAGCGAGCGGCTGGTGCAGCGGGCGCTGCGCACGATCCTGGCCGAGCGCACCGCGCTGATCATCGCGCACCGGCTGTCCACCGTGGAGATCGCCGACCGGGTTCTGGTGATGGAGGCCGGCCGGATCGTCGAGGACGGCTCGCCGGCCGAACTGCTCGACGCGAACGCGGGCCACTTCGCCGGTCTGCACTCCGCCTGGGTCGAGTCGCTGGCCTGACCGGAGACGAAAGTTGTAAAAGAGGACTAATCATCAGCCCGGGCAAGGGGAACTCCCTTGAGTTACCAGGGAGTATCCCGCTAACCGGGTGAAGCAGCCTACGATCGCCCCATGACCCGCGTACTGCTCGCTGAGGACGACGTGGCCATCGCCGAGCCCCTGGCCCGCGCGTTGCGCCGGGAGGGCTACGACGTGGACCTGCGCGCGGACGGCCCCGGGGCGCTGGCTCTGGCTCAGTCCGGCGTGGTTGACCTGCTCGTGCTCGACCTCGGTCTGCCCGGGATGGACGGGCTCGAAGTCTGCCGCCGCCTGCGCACCGACGGCCACGGCTTCCCCGTCCTCGTCCTGACCGCCCGCGCCGACGAGGTGGACACCGTCGTCGGCCTCGACGCCGGAGCCGACGACTACGTCACCAAACCGTTCCGGCTCGCCGAACTGCTCGCCCGGGTGCGCGCCCTGCTGCGCCGCGGCTCGCCGGACAGCGGCACGGCCGCGCGCGGCGTGCGCATCGACGTCGAGTCGCACCGCGCGTTCCTCGGCGACGAGGAGCTGAACCTGACCGCGAAGGAGTTCGACCTGCTGCGTGTCCTGGTCCGCGACGCCGGCCGGGTGATAACCCGCGAACAGCTCATGCGCGAGGTCTGGGACACGACGTGGTGGTCCTCGACCAAGACGCTCGACATGCACATCTCCTGGCTGCGCAAGAAGCTCGGTGACGACGCCGCGAACCCGCGGTTCATCTCCACCGTGCGCGGGGTCGGTTTCCGGTTCGAACGCGGCTGACCGGGTGCCGGAAGATGCGGCGCCGGGACGACCCGGTGCCGGACGACCCAGTGCTGGACAACTCAGTGCTGGACGGCGCCGTTCCGGACGACCACGTGCGAGACGGCGCGGTGTGGGATGGCGCGGTATTGGGACGGCGCAGTGCGAGATGATGCGGGGCAGGACGAACCGAGGGGGGTCCGATGCGCCGACGCATGATCAAGTCCACGGTCTCCGCTGTGCTGATCGTGGTCATACTGCTCGGCGTGCCGCTGGCCATCATCGACGTGATGCGCATCAGCGAGGCCGAGCACGCCGCGCTCAATCAGGAGGTGCAGCGCATCGGCTTCCTGCTCGACCAGCAGTTGGAGACGAGCAACACCCCCGACACGGACGCGCTCAAGAAGCTGCTGGCGCCCGGCCACAGCGTGAAGCTCACCTATCAGGGCCACGACCCGATCATGCTCGGCCAGACCATCACCGACCGCCCCGCCTCCAGTGGCACGTACTACGGTCCCGCGCCCAAGCATGTGACGGCCGTCGTCACCGAGTCCTGGTCGCCGACCATGGCGCGCATCCGCAGCAGCCTGATCCTGGTGGTCGGAGTCGCCGTACTCGCGACGGTCGCCGCCTGCGGCGTCGCGTTCCTCCAGGCCCGGCGGCTCTCCCGGCCGCTGAGCGACTTGGCGCAGACCGCCGAGCGGCTCGGCTCCGGGGACCCGAGGCCGCGGCACCGCCGCTACGGCATCCCGGAACTCGACCGGGTGGCCGAGGTCATCGACCACACCGCCGAACGCATCTCGCGCATGCTGGCCACCGAGCGCCGGCTGGCCGCGGACGCCTCACACCAGCTGCGTACGCCGCTGACCGCGCTGTCCATGCGGCTTGAGGAGATCATCGCGGCGCAGGATCTGATGGACGTCAAGGAAGAGGCGGCCATCGCGCTGACCCAGGTCGAGCGGCTGACCGACGTGGTCCAGCGGCTGCTCACCGACGCCCGGGACAGCCGGCGGTCCACCTCGACCGTGCCGATCGACGTGGACATGGTGATCCGCCAGCAGATCTTCGAGTGGCGCCCGGCCTTCCGCAGCGCCCGCCGGCCGATCCGGGTCGACGGAGTGCGCGGCCTGGCCGCCGTCGCCACCCCAGGTGCCTTCGCCCAGGTGCTGGCGACGCTGATGGAGAACTCCCTGATGCACGGCGCCGGACCGGTGACCATCCGGACGCGCACCACCGGCGGCTCGGTCGTCGTCGAGGTCTGTGACGAGGGTCCCGGGGTTCCGCCGGAGCTGGGCGCCCGGGTCTTCGAGCGGTCGGTCTCCGGCCGCGCCTCGACCGGGCTCGGCCTGACCGTGGCCCGGGAACTGGCCGAGGCGGACGGCGGACGGCTCGAACTGCTCCAGCAGCGGCCGCCGGTATTCGCGGTGTTCCTGGCCGCCTTCGACCCGCTGATGTAGCCCCGAGTGATGTAGAGCGAGAGCGGATGCGGCCCGGATGTGGCCCGAAAGGCTGACCGGGAGCGCGGCCTGAAAGTGATGAAACGCTGAAAGCAAGTTCTGAAAGATACATCAGGGGGCGGGCTGAGTTGGATTACTGCCCGGTGGATTGCCGCACCCGGAGAGGCTTTGAGCGCTGTGCCTGACTGTGCCTGACGGGGCGGCTAGCGGCCGCTGCTGGTGGCCCGCATCAGGCTGCCGGAGCCGGAGCGCTTGTGCCGCGGGCCGCTCGTCGCCATCGGCAGCTGCGAGGTCGGCAGCGGCTCGCCGGTGGAGAACTGGTACTGGGCCTCGGCCAGCGCCGGGTCGGCCTTGGGGAAGATCCAGGTCCGGTAGGTCCACAGCCGGAAGACCATGCCGAGCGGCAGGCCGAAGACGTACTTGGCCACGTTGTTCGCCAGCGTGCCGTCGAAGTGCATCACATACTGCGAGACCGCCAGCGGCACCGTCTCGATCAGCATCCCGATGCCGTTGACCGCGAAGAACAGCACCAGCTCGCGGGTGCGGCCGATCGAGTCGCGGTCCTTGTAGGTCCAGAACCGGTTGCCCAGGTACGCGACGACCGTGGCGACCACGGTGCCCACGATGGAGCCGACGACCGGCTTGTGCGGGATGGCCTGCCAGCACAGGTTGGTGACCAGCATGTTCACCACGAGGGCGATCAGGCCGATCGTGCCGAACTTCGCCAGCTCGTGAGTGGCGCGGCGGAGCCGGGCGTATGTCGCTTGCAGAGCCGCCATTGTCGGTTACCTACCTGACTTCCGGGGGGTCACCACCAGAGAGTACCGATTTTGCCCCGTCGGCGTCTTTCGGGGGCAGCCCCGTAGCAGACCTGTGACGGGAGCATTGCCCATGAAAAGGACTCCGGCCACGCAGCGCGACTCCACGGCAGCGCAAGGAGATGAATGGAGCAGCCAGGACGCGGCGTGGCCGGCCCCGTTCGCGGCTTTCGTCACGACACACGCGAGATGTGACTTAACTCACGCCACTGTGGAACATGGTCCCTCTTCGAACTCAACGTGACTGGCCACGTTGAGTTCGAAGAGGGACCATGCGGCGTGGCCTGCCTCGATCCGCCGTTAGGCTTGGTTCCTGTGATCGGCACACCAATCGGAGTCGAACGTTCCGGGACAAGCCCGTCCCCGGCCGACGCGCGCGCCGGTGCCGTCTCCATCGGCATGCCCGTGGTCGGCATCATCGGTGCAGGTCAGCTGGCCAGAATGCTGCAACCCGCGGCCGTCGCGCTCGGCGTGCGGCTGCGTGTGCTCGCGGCCCGGTCCGATGAATCCGCCGCTCAGGTGATTCCGGACACGGTGCTCGGCGACCAGGACGATCCGCAGTCCGTCGCCGAGTTCGCCCGCGGCTGCGACGTTGTGACCTTCGACCATGAGCAGGTGCCTGCTCCCGTGCTTGAGCATCTGGTCGAGTTGGGCGTCGCGGTACGTCCGGGTCCGGGCGCCTTGATCCACGCGCAGGACAAGGGCGTCATGCGGGAGCTACTCGCCTCGATCGGCGTGTCGTGCCCTCGTTGGACCCGCCTGCCGAGCGTGGTGGAGTCGGCGTTCACGGAAGCCGCCGCGTTCGCCGAGCAGGTCGGCTGGCCGTTCATCCTCAAAGCGACCCGCGGCGGCTACGACGGCAAGGGCGTCTGGCGGATCGACGACGCCGCGCAGCTACGCGAGGTGCTCGACGGCGCGGCGGCACGCGGCGTGGAGTTGATGGCCGAGGCGCTGGTGCCCTTCGTTCGCGAACTGTCTGCTCAGGTGGCGCGCTCACCGCACGGCCAAGCGGTGGCATACCCGGTGGTGGAGACGGTGCAGCGCGACGGCGTGTGCCGTGAGGTCTACGCTCCGGCGCCCGGACTCGACGCGGACCGCTCGGCCGAGGCGCAGCACATCGCACTGACCATCGCTCGCGAGATCGACGTGACCGGGATGCTGGCGGTCGAGCTGTTCCAGGCCGCCGACGGCGCGCTCATCGTCAACGAGCTGGCCATGCGGCCGCACAATTCCGGGCACTGGACCATCGACGGCGCCGTGACCAGCCAGTTCGAGAACCATCTGCGAGCCGTGCTGGACCTGCCGCTCGGCGCGCCGACCCCGCACGCGCCGGTCGCGGTGATGGCCAACGTGCTCGGCCTTGACCTGCCCGACCTCTATCCCGCGTATCTGCACTGCATGGCCCGCGATCCCGGGCTGAAGATCCACATGTACGGCAAGGCGGTCAAGCCCGGGCGCAAGATCGGTCACGTGACCGTGCTTGGCGCCGGCCTCGACGACTGTGTCGAGCGGGCTCGGCACGCGGCTGCTTATCTGCGCGGAGAGATCGATGAGTGACAGCGCCGCGACGGCTGACAAACCGGCTGCTGAGAACCTGGTCGCCGACAAGCCGGCCGCCAGTGACCCGGCCGTCGGCATCGTGATGGGCTCGGACTCGGACTGGCCGGTCATGCGCGCTGCGGCCGAGGCCCTCGGCGAGTTCGAAGTCGGTTACGAGGTCGACGTCGTCTCCGCGCACCGCATGCCGCAGATGATGATCGAGTACGGACGGCGCGCGGCCTCGCGCGGTCTCAAGGCGATCATCGCCGGAGCCGGTGGCGCCGCTCACCTGCCCGGGATGCTCGCGTCGGTGACGCCGTTACCCGTCATCGGCGTGCCTGTCCCGCTCAAGCACCTCGATGGCATGGACTCGCTGCTGTCGATCGTGCAGATGCCCGCAGGCGTGCCAGTAGCAACCGTGTCCATCGGTGGAGCGCGTAACGCGGGCCTGCTGGCCGTGAGGATCCTGGCCGCACACGACCCGCGACTACTCGCCGAGATGCGTGCGTTCCAGGACGACCTTGAGGCGCAGGCCCGCGCCAAGGGCGCCGTACTACGTGCGTCGCTCGCTGACTGAGCTGCGGCTACATGTACGCGGCTACATCTAAAGCGAGTCGTCGCCGACGACTGGCCGCCCGAGTGCGCGGTACGTCCAGCCCGCTTCGCGCCACTGGTCCGCGTTGAGCGCGTTACGACCATCCACGATGCGGTGGACGGACGTGTACTGTGCGACGACCGCCGGGTCGAGCTCGCGGAACTCCTGCCACTCGGTCAGGTGCAGGATCACGTGCGCGCCCTGCGCCGCGTCGAGCGCGGAATCCGCATATGCCAGCGTCGGGAAGTTCTTGGCGGCGTTGTCGTTCGCCTTCGGGTCGTAGACGGTCACCTGCGCGCCCTGAAGCAGGATCGAGGCCGCCACGTTCAGCGCCGGCGAGTCTCGTACGTCGTCGGAGTTGGGCTTGAACGCCGCGCCCCAGACCGCGACCCGCTTGCCGAGGAACGAGCCGTCGCACTGCTCCCGGGCCAGGTCGACCATGCGGACCCGGCGGCGCATGTTGATCGCGTCGACCTCCTTGAGGAACGCGAGCGCCTGGTCCACTCCCAGTTCTCCGGCACGCGCCATGAACGCCCTGATGTCCTTGGGCAGGCAGCCGCCGCCGAAGCCGAGGCCCGGCACCAGGAACTTGCCGCCGATGCGTGCGTCGTACGACAGCGCCTCGGACAGCTTCATCACGTCGCCGCCGGCGGCCTCGCAGACCTCGGCCATCGCGTTGATGAACGAGATCTTCGTGGACAGGAATGCGTTCGCCGCGTTCTTCACCAGTTCGGCCGTCGCCAGATCGGTGACGACCAGCGGCACTCCGGCGTCGGTCAGCGGCGCGTACACGTCGCGCAGCACGTTCTCGGCGTGCTGCGACGCGACGCCGATGACCAGCCGGTCCGGCCGCAGTGTGTCGCCGACCGCGTAGCCCTCGCGCAGGAACTCCGGGTTCCACGCCAGCTCGACCTGCGCGTCGGCCGGGGCCAGTTCGGCGAACCGCTCGGCCAGTTGCACCGCCGTGCCGGCCGGGACGGTCGACTTGCCCGCGATCACGGTCGGCTGCTCCAGGTGCGGGGCGAGCCCGTCCACGACCGCCTGGACGTACTTGAGGTCGGCAGCGTACTCGCCCTTGCGCTGGGGAGTGTTGACACAGATGAAGTGCACGTCGGGAGCGAACGCGGCGAGGTCGGCGTACGAGGTGGTGAACCGCAGCCGACCGCTGGCCACGTGCTTCGCGAGCAGGTCCTCCAGGTCCGGCTCGAAGAACGGGACCTTCCCGGCCGTGAGCGCGGCGATCTTCTCCGCGTCGATGTCCATTCCCAGGACCTCGTAGCCCAGCTCGGCCATACAGGCCGCGTGCGTGGCACCGAGGTATCCGGTGCCGATGACTGTTATCCGTGCGGCCACGTGCCGTCTCCCCTTCCGCTCTTATGCTGCGCGAGACGACCCTAACGCCTTGACGGTGAACAATGCCCGCAGTGCGGTTACTCACGGGGTGGCCTGCGTCTTAATGCATCACGGTGTGCATTGCCAGGGTGGGTATGGCGCACTCCCTACCGATGGGTAACAATGGCTGCGTGAACCAGAGCCTGGACTTCGACCTCTTCACCCTTCGCGAGGAGCACAACCTCCTGCGCGAGTCGGTGCGTGCCCTCGCCGAGACGAAGATCGCGCCGTACGCCGCCGCCGTGGACGCGGAGGCCCGCTATCCGCAGGAGGCGCACGATGCGCTGCACGCCGCGGACATGCACGCGATCCACATCCCGGAACAGTACGGCGGGGCCGGGGCCGACGCGCTGGCGACGTGCATCCTGATCGAGGAGGTTGCCCGCGCCTGCATGTCCTCCTCGCTGATCCCCGCGGTCAACAAGCTGGGCACGATGCCGCTGATCCTGGCCGGTTCCGAGGAGCTGAAGCAGAAGTACCTGCCGCCGGTGGCCGAGGGCCGCTCGACCTTCTCCTACGCGCTGTCCGAGCCCGAGGCCGGTTCCGACGCCGGCGGCATGACCACACGTGCCGTCCGCGACGGCGACGGCTGGCGGCTTAACGGCGTCAAGCGCTGGATCACCAATGCGGGCGTGTCCGAGTACTACACCGTCATGGCGGTGACTGAGCCCGGCATCGGCACCAAGGGCATCTCGGCGTTCGTGGTCGAGAAGAGCGACCCGGGCTTCACCTTCGGCGCCAAGGAACGCAAGCTCGGCATCAAGGGCTCGCCGACGCGCGAGCTGTACTTCGACGACACCTGGATCCCCGGCGACCGCATCATCGGCGAGCCCGGCACCGGCTTCCGCATCGCGATGCGCACGCTCGACCACACCCGCGTCACCATCGCCGCGCAGGCTCTCGGCGTCGCGCAGGGCGCACTCGACTACGCGACCGAGTACGTCAAGCAGCGCAGGCAGTTCGGCAAGCCGATCGCCGAACTCCAGGGCGTCCAGTTCATGCTCGCCGACATGGGGATGAAGATCGCCGCCGCGCGCCAGCTCACCTACGCCGCCGCGGCCAAGTCAGAGCGCGGGGACTCCGACCTGACCTTCTACGGCGCCGCAGCCAAGTGCTTCGCCTCCGACGCCGCGATGGAGATCACCACGGACGCGGTCCAGTTGCTCGGCGGCTACGGCTACACGCAGGACTACCCCCTCGAACGGATGATGCGTGACGCCAAGATCACCCAGATCTACGAGGGCACCAACCAGGTCCAGCGCGTCGTCATGGCCCGCCAACTCCTCAAGGGCTGATCAGGGCGTTTTCGGATCGGATTCGGCGAGCCTGCGAGCCTGCCGAGTCAATGGTCAGCAGGGTCGTGTTGCGTCCCTGTTGCGTCAGGAGCGAAGTAGAGCCGGATCGTGCCCATGGCTGTACCTGGCCGTGCGGCTCGGCTTGGCCTCCACCGACTGGTCCAGCCCGCGGGCACTGGTCGCCGAACAGCCGGACCACCGTCGCCGCGCGATGTAGAATGCTGTCGTCCGTACTGACTCCGCGCACGAGCTGGGCCGGTAGCGTTTTGACGGTTCAGCTGGAGCACCCCATGAGTGGAAGTACCGACCCCACGGCCAGAGCTGCGGATTTCATACGAACCGCGCCCCGTACTTTCGCCGACCTGAGTACCAAGATCAATGCGAGCACTTATCCTGAGCTCTGGAAGAGCCGGGGTGTGTGGGCTTCGGGCGTTCTTGCCGAGGTACTCGGAGACGATTGGCCCGGAAAGTTCCAGGCCAAGGCAAAACAGCCGTACCTGAGGTTCGCACTGGCCCCGTACACGCTCCAGCACGTGGCGTCGCTCGTCGAGTTTGCGGCGCGTTTGAGAGTGCTCGATGGGTCGCCGGGCCTGCCAACGGTTCTAAGGCAGATGCGGTCTCAACTTGAGGCGGGCGTCATTAACTCCGCTCGGCTCCAGTTCGACGTCGCGGCACTTGAGAAGAGGCGAAGCAACACTGTCGCACTGGAGGTGGACCGCGGCCCGAGGAATTGGAAGCCCGACGTCATGCTTGCGCACGGGGAGAGTCCGATTGGGGTTGAATGCCTGTACATGGGCGTTGGTGACGAAGTCGCAGTTCAACTTCAGAAGTCCGCTGCTGAGGGGGCGGAAATCGACGGGTGGAAGCGTATTGGTGCCAAGCTTGCCACCAAGGCTGGCCAACCTGCCCAAGACGGCGGCTGGTTGCGCTGCGAGCTCGATGAAGGAATGTTTGCAAACGAGCCATTCATGAAGTCTGCCCTGGCAGCGGCCCCTTTGGAACACAAGGGTGCGCAGTTGGCTCAGGGGGCACTTGAGCAAATGGCCATATCGGGCGACATTCACGGAGTTGTGTTCTCCGGCCTGCCTGGTAACCCGGCTTCCAAAGAGGATGAAGCTCATAGTCTGCCTGATGGCTCTGTGGCACTCCGAAGGACATTGCCTGGGGAGCGGATTCGCGAAACCTTCATCATTCCCAATGCAGGAACCGCAAGTCCCGAGTGTAAAGTCTGGCTTAATTTGTACGACGACGAGCCTTCGTGGCTGCAATGGGCTCTAATGCAAGCAGGCTTGCCAGACGCCGACCGCTAACAGTGCTGGATTGATTTCCAATATTAATCTTCGCCTTTTGTTTTGCAGGATATTCCGGAAGGGCGCGAAGGCCAGCTTGCACGGACTGGCTGCCAGCGACATTGCGCTCGACTAGCCCCACTTCAGTCGCGCCGACTGACCGAGCTCCCGCATGTGGCATTAGGGCGGAGGGCGGGTGTTCAAAAAGTGGCTGATCCCGCAGGATGTCGAGCAGTTTGGCGGTCGGGTTCAGTATAAAGCGCTCGTGGGTACCTGAAAGATCAACGAGGATAATCTTGTCGATCAACTGGCACACGAAGACACGGAACTATGTTGCGCCCGGTGAACTGCCCGTGGTCTTCGATGGGCGGCGCCTAAGAGTAGCCGACTATTTGCGCACCAAGCTGATGCAGTTGCTCTACCAGTATCTGACAGGCGTTTGGCATGTGAGCCATGTTCGTAGACGCGGCTGCTCAGGCTCCGGAAAAGAGATCATGCCACTTCCAGGGTGGGGATTGCTGGCTGTTGGGCTCGCGTCCGTGGGGGGCGAAGTGCTGGGGGAGGCGTCCCGCGTTCTCCAAACGCGTGACGAGCACAGCTGCGACCTGCTCAGTTCTGCCCTCGCGTAGCGCTTTCAGCAGTCGTCCCACCGCGCCCGGGTCGGTCAGGTCGGCGTTGGCGGCGGCGCGTGCGGCCAGCGCCGCGACCGCTTCCTCGGCCCCAGTTGCCCGCAACTGTTTTAGTAACCAGACCACCCCGTCCGGGTCGGTCAGGTCAACATTAGCGGCGGGGTCGCGGTGCAGTAGTACTGCGACCGCTTCATTAGTGTCGGCCTCCCGCAATTGTTTTAGTAACCAGGCCACCGCGCCTGGGTCGGTTAGGTCAGAGTCGGCGGCGGCGCGTGCGGCCAGCGCCGCGACCGCTTCCTCGGCATCCAACGACTTCAACGCCTCCAGCAGTCGCGCCACTTTGCGTAGGTCGGTCAGGTCCGCGTTGGCGGCGGCGCGTGCGGCCAATGCCTCCTCGGCCCCGGACTCTCGCAAGCGGATTAGTAACGAAACCACCCCGTCCAGGTCGGTCAGGTCGGCATGTGCGGCCGGGTTTCGTTCTAGGAGCGTCGCGACCGCCTGCCCGGCCCCCGCCTGCTGCAACTTGTCTAGCAGGAAGGCCACCCTGTCTGGGCGAGTCAGGTCGGCATGTGCGGCCGGGTTTCGTTCTAGGAGCGTCGCGACCGCCTGCCCGGCCCCCGCCTGCCGTAGCCCCTCTAGCAGGCGTGCGACCGCGCCTGGGTTGGTCACATCGACGTGCGCGGCCGGGTCGCGTTCAAGAAGCCTGGCCCTGTGATCTCCCAATGCCTCCAGCAGGGAAGCTACCGCGCCTGGGTCGGTCAGGTCGGCGTGTGCAGCCGGATCGCGTTCCAACAGCATCGCCTTCGCCTCCTTGACCCACACGAACGCACGTAGCAGGTGGGACACCCCGTTTGTGTTGGTCAAGTCGGCGAGAGTAGCGGCCCGCGTGGCCAGCGCCGTCATCGCTACCTGCTCCCCTACCTCCGACAATGCCCCCAGCAAGAAGGCGACCTCACCCGGCTTGGATACGTCTACATGTGCGGCAGGGTCGCGCCCCAGCAGTGTGGCAACCGCCTGCTCGGCCCCGACTGTCGACGACGGCGTAATTCACCAGGCGCACGTCCGCGGAATCCACCGGGTTCGGCCCGTGGCGTAGGTTACTCGTTCTTGGTCTGCGTGGTGTCGGCGGACCGGCCGGGTCGCTTGTTCGGTCGGTAGCTGGGTCCGTTCATGAATACCTGGTGGCTGTTGTTGATGAGCCGGTCGAGCAAGGACTCTGCGACGACCGGGTTGGGGAACAGCGGGTACCAGTCCGAGGGCTGGCGGTTGCTGGTCAGTGCCATCGCCGCGCCGCAGGCGGTGCGCTCGGAGACCAGTTCGTAGAGGTCGTCGGCTTGTTGCGGGGTGAACTCGCGCATCGCGAAGTCGTCGAGGATCAGCAGCGCAGGCCTGATGTAGTCGCGCATCCGCTTGTCGAAGCTGCGGTCGGCGTGCCCGCCGGCCAGGTCGGAGAGCAGGCGGGAGGTCTTGGCGAAGCGGACCTCGGCGCCGCGGCGGATGGCCAGGTGTCCCATGGCCTGGGCGACGTGGGTCTTGCCGACCCCGACCGGCCCGTAGGCGATCAACGACTCCCCGGCGGCGAGCCAGCGCAGCGCGGCCAGGTCGCGGATCTGGGCGGCGGGCAGCTTCGGTGCCGCGGCGAAGTCGAAGCTTTCCAGCGTGGCCTGCGGGGACTCGAACTGCGCGCGGCGGATGCGGCGGGCTATCGCCTGCTGCTCGCGGCGGGTGATCTCGTCGTCGCAGAGCACTTGCAGGAAGTCGAGGTGTCCCAGATCGCCGCCACGGGCCTGGGCCAGGCGGGCGTCGAGGGTCTCGAGCATCCCGGAGAGTTTGAGGGTGCGCAGGGAGTCGTGCAGCGCGGGGTCGAGCACGGATGAGGCGGTCACCGGTGGTCTCCGTTCGTGGTGGTGGCGAAGGCGTCCGAGATCGCCATGGCGTTGGCGGCGTCCGCGGCCGACGTGCTGATGACGGCGGCGCCGTCCGTCGCCTCCAGGGCGGCGATGGCGAACAGCTGCTGCGGGCCGTGCAGGAACGCTGCGGCGCCACCGTCCCCGGTCGGCCGGGTGACCGGGTCGTCCTCGATCCCCAGGGCGAGGATGCCCTTGATGGTGCGATAGGACGGGTCGCCGGCCTGAAGCGCCTTGCGGCAGGCCGCCTCCAGCCGCGCCGGGTCGTGCCGGTCGCGCAGCCCCAGGATTCCTTGGGCTTGGCGCAGCTTGAACATCACGCCCTGTTCGTTTAGGGCGGCGATTACCTCCACGCAGGCGGGACCGACCTCCTCAGCCGTGGTCCGGCACCAGGCCGGGGTCCGCATGTAGTAGGCGATCTTCTCTTCGGGCAGGTCGCCGTGGTCGGTGCGTTTGCCCCGCATCGCGGCGACGTGCGTCTTGACCAGCCGCCCGTCGTGGAAGATCTGCACCATCGTGGCGGTGGCGCGCACGTCCACGCGGGCGCCGATCAGGTGCCACGGCACGCTGTAGAGCGCCTTGCCGACCTTGATGTGACAATCCGGGGCGACCTTCGCTATCGACCAGGTCGCCAGGGTGAAACGCGTGGTCGGCAGCGGGATCAGCGCTTCGCGTTCGGCGGCCTCGAACACCGCCAGCGGCGCGGCCCCGTCCAGCCCGCGGTGCGCGCGGCGCCCGGCCACCTGTAGGCACCAGGTCACGGCAGCGGCCTGCATCTCGACGAGCGAGGCGAACTCCCGGCCCCGCCAGAACGAGTCCCGCACGTAAGGAACCTGCCGCTCGACCCTGGCCTTGTCTTTCGGCTTGCGCGCCCGAGCAGGATCGATCAACGTCCCGTAGTGCCGCCCCAGCTCCCCGTAGGAGCGGTTCAGCTTCGGGTCGTACAGATCCGGGCGCTCCACTCCGGTCTTGAGGTTGTCCGGTACCAGCCGGTGCGGGACCCCGCCGAAGAAGTCGAACGCCGCCACATGCGCCGCGCTCCAGCTGGCCTGGTCCATCGTGAGTACCGGACGCACGAACATGTGCCTCGAGCAGGCGAGCACCATGATGAAAGCCCAGACCCGCCGCCGCCTGCCGGTGACCGGGTCCAGCCACATCCCCAGCGACCCGTAGTCGATCTGCGCTTCCTCGCCCGGCGGCACCGGCGGCCGGTACACCGTGACCCGGCCGCGCACCACCTCGTCGGGCAGATTCGCCTCGATCCACCTTTTGAGCGAAGTCAACCCGGCCTCCAGCCCGTGCTCATCGCGCAGCCGCTGATGGATCGTCGCCTTGGTCACCCCGGCCCCCAGCTGCTCGACGATGTAGTCCCGGTGCACCGCGATCGCCGGCCACGTGACCTGCCGCAACTTCGCATCCACCACCTGCGGGAACCACTCGGCGACCCGCTCGCGCCACACCTCCTCGCCGATCGGATCCCCGCCCGGAACCAGGCCCGCAGCCTCGGCCGGGGCCAGATACTTGCGAATCGTGCCGCGATCCAAACCAAGGCTCTCGGCCAGCGCCGACTTCGACCGACCGGCGTACCAGTGCACATACAGCTCGATCAAATCCACCATCGTGAACGTCCTCCTTGCCATCAAGCCCCTCACTCACCGGTCGGTGAGTGAGAGTGTGCTTCGTTCGGGAGGACCGAACCCAGGCCGAGGACGACCGCCGCCACCCTGGTGGATTACGGCGACGCACCCCGGCCCGCCTGGTGGATTACGTGGACGCGATCATGGTTTCAATGGTGGATTTCAGCGCCGCCGACACCCCGACCTCGCGCAACCCCTTCAGTAGCCGGGCGACCGCGACTTGGTCAGCCAGGTCTGCGTTGGCAGCGGCGCGTGTGGCCAGTGTCGCGACCGCAACCTCTTTCCCAGTCTTGCGCAGCTCCTCCAGTAGCCGGGCCGCCGCGCGTGGGTTGGTTAGGTCTGCGTGAACGACGGCGCGCGTGGCCAGTGTCGCGACCGCAACCTCTTCCCCGGTCTCCCGCAGTTCCTTCAGCAACCAGGCCACCGCACTCGGATCGGTTGGGTCGACGCAGGCAGCGGGGTTGCGTCCCAGAAGCGTGGCGACCGCCTGCTCAGCCCCGATCTCCCGCAACGCCTGCAACAAGGAGACGACGGCGCTCGGATTGGCTAGTTCGGCATGTGTGGCGCTGTACGTGGCGGCGGCGTGACTAGGGTCGAGGTCGGGGCCGAGCTGGGCTAGGCCCGCGGTGGGGCTGCCCGCGGTGACGGCTTTGTGCCAGAGGCTCACGGAGGTGGTACGCAGTCCGCGGTCCCAGGCGGCCCGCGCGAGGCGGTCTTGGTCGTCGAGGTCGACGGTGTGCTCGATCAGGGATCGCCACAGTGCGGGAGTGCCGATCTGGTCGGCGCGCCGACGGCGGGAGTATTGGTCGAGGTAGTCGGCTGGCTCGTATCCGGGCTCGGTGCCCG
This sequence comes from Actinocrinis sp., assembly GCF_035946395.1. Lineage (NCBI taxonomy): Bacteria > Bacillati > Actinomycetota > Actinomycetes > Catenulisporales > Actinospicaceae > Actinocrinis > Actinocrinis sp. Next base: position 49,306 of record NZ_DASYZI010000439.1, on the reverse strand, counting down.
CGCGGGTACGAACCTCGCTCAGTGCGGTCAGCGTGTTACGGATGTCGGTGCGGGAACCGTCAGCGCGTCGTCCGCTGGCAAGGGAGTGCAGGTCGCGTTGCGCCCAATCCCGGTCCGAAGCTCGGTGGCGGGCGGGCAGATCGTCGTCGGCGGCCTGGGCCAGCAGCGTTGCGGGCAGCGGGGACATGTGCCCAAGTCGTCTCGCGTCGAGCGCCGCATTCAGCAGCGCGTACTCTCGTGCGGTGAATAGCATCCCTGGGCCGGCCAGATAAGCCCGCAGCAGTTCGGGACCGCCGCTCAAATGTTGGATGACCCGCCCGTCACCTGCCCCGGCAGCTAGCGCCTCCTTGAGGCGCGGGTCGTCGTCGGTAATGACCAGTTGCCGCCACGCCTCCAGATCCTTGGCGGTCAGATGGTCAGGCACATCCAGGCGCACTGCGAACCCTGGATGTGTCAGCAGCGCTCGCGCCTGGGCGTGCGGGTCGCCCGGCTCGGGAATGGTCAGCTCCCTCCAGAATGGGTCATTCCACAGCGTGGCGAGCGTCGCGATCCCAGCGGTGCTCTCCAGCGTGGTGCGCAGTCGAGCGGCGGCCTGCTCACCGACGGCGTCATATAGATACCGCTGGGCCTCGTTCAGCCAAAGTACATAGCCTGGCTTGACCTGTCCGGTCTCCAGCAGATCTAGCAGCGCTCGCGCGTCCGCGGGGCGCAGCATCGGCGCATGTGGCGCCAGCTCAACCAGCGCTTGATAGATGGCGCGGGTCTTGCCAGTCGCCGATCCACCGCTCAGAGTCACCAACCGCGATCCGCCGCCCGCGAACGTCGGAATTAGCAGTTCGCGCAGGTAGTGGTCGTGTGCGCGCGGAAGGTATGTAGTCAAACTGGCGTTCGCATTCTGCCCGGCGGCGACTGCGTTATGAACTTCTAGAACGGCGGGATCGAGCGTGATCACGCTCTGCGGTGGCGGGTCGCTGCCGGTGGCCTCTAGCAGCAGCCGCCTGATCGTCGTGTACGTGCGGTGCTCGTGCGAGTCCGGGCGAACGATCGTGAAGTGATCCCCAGGCAGGGCCAGCGGATCGGGAAACCCGGCCTGCGCGGAGGCCGGTGGGACCACCGCGTCGGACTCACCCGCGTACACGGAGAATTCGATATGGCAGGTGCGTTCGGTCGGCTCGACTGCGGCACCCACTACATCTCGTAGCACAATCCGCAGCGTGTCGGCGACCTGCGCGTTGAGCGGGCGCAACTGCTGCTCTTGTGGATTGCTACCCAGCAGCACTCGGCGGGTGCCCGCTGCCAGCAGCGACCCGGCATTCGGTGTGGCCAGCAACACCACTCGGCGCACCCGTGTCAGCTCTTGTCCGCGCCCTTCAGCCAGCATCCGTACCAGGCACCTCTGGATCACCAGCCCGCCCATGCTGTGTCCCACCAGCACTAGCCTTTCGAACCGCTCGGGGCTGGCCTCAGTGCGCAGGTACTCTTTCAGGCTGTCCGCCGCCGTGTCCAAGGACGGGATCGCCCGTGCCAGATGCCACCGACGCAGCGCAGTAGCGTACCCGAACCGCGGAAGCGCTTCGGCCACCGCGCGCGAAAGCGCCCGGTCGCCCGCTACCAGCCTGCCGAACGCGTCCCACATCCGCGGATTGGAGTTGAACCCGTGCACGAACACCACGCCCAACATCCGATGCCCACCCCTTCGCCAACCTAGCGCCGGGACGTCCCGGATATGGGTCACGGTACTGAAACCACCCCGCAGTTGAGCCACAAACCATCCAACCCATCAAAGGCAAGGCATGGCGAGGTACGGGGACCTACGTGCAAAACATGTCGCAACCCACGAACCTTGATCCGCGTTGCGTAAGAGGCCAAGACCACTCGACACGAGGACGCTGCTCTCGGCTGCGCACCGGCAGCCACTTCCGGCAGCCGCGAGGCCGGAATTGTGGAGAACTCGTGGCACTCTCTTTTTCGCGACTTTGTCAGTATCGCCCCCCATTTCCAGGTGGCAAGGTCGTTCGTCTCAGGGTTCCCAACAAGATCGAATGGGTGTCATTGCGTCTATGTCGCGTCAGCGACGGCGCGCAGCCGGAAGAGGCGACCGTCGATGGCCCGGATGGCGCGCTCGTGCGAGTCGGGCAGCATGTGGATGTAGGTCCGGAGAGTGAAGCCCGGATCGGCGTGTCCCAGGTACTCCGCGAGCTCCTTGATCGACACTCCGTCGGCCAGCAGGACGCTTGCGTAGTAGTGACGCAGCGCATGCATGCCGTCTTGGCGGTTGTTGACGTAGCGCTTGCGGCCCCGTGCGTCCTTGATCGGTTCGGGTGCGAGTCCGGCCCGCACCAGTCCCGGACGCCATACGATCTCGTTGTAGAGGCGGGCGCGCATCACCTTGTCGTCCGTCCATCGGAAGAGCAGGTTGTGAGTGACGAGCTTCCCATCGGTCTTTTCCCAGGGCAGCGACAGCGGGCGGGGCTTGAATTTGGCTTGGTGGATTCGCACCACCTGCGCCACCCAATCGGGAAGTGGAACGACACGCTCTCGGTCGTTCTTCGGTAGGGCATAGATGAAGTCAGGGCCGAGCTTCTTGATCTGTCGTCGGACGTAGAGCTTCTGTTCGGCGAAGTCGACGTCTTCGAGGGCGATGCCGAATATCTCGCCCTGCCTCAGACCACAGCCGGCTCCGATGATCGGGATGGCCCGCACGAAATCCTCGTGGCTGTCGATGACGGCGTAGAGCGTTTCGTCGGTCCACGGGACGATCTTCTGACCGATCCACTTAGGCACCTGGACGATCGGGGACTTAGCAGGATTCTTCTTCAGAGCCTCGTCCGCCACAGCCAGGTCTAGGACGCCTTGGAGGATTTGAAAGGCCGTGATGATCGTCGACGGGCCGTGCGTCCGAGCGAGCTCGCCGATCCACGCCTGAATAGTGGACGGCGCGATCGACCTGACCTGGCGCTTGCCGAACTTCGGCTCGACATGCAGCCGGTAGACCCCTGCGTATCGGATATAGCTGGAGGGATCGACGATGCGGGAGGTGAGCCACCGTCCGCCGATCTCGGAGAAGAAGACCTTTCCAGCGTCGGGGTCGAAGTAGTCTCCCTGCCTGACGTCCGTCGCCATCTTGTCGGCGTGGGCCTCCGCGTCGGCCTTCTTTTCGAAGGCTTTCGACTGAGACTCGCCCTCGTCGTCCACCCACCGCGCCAGCCAGCGCTTTCCCTTGCCGTAGCGTTTGGTTCTGACCTTCTTGGGTGCGCCGTCGTCGCCCTTGACGGTGCTCATCCAAAGATCTGCGACGTGTGCCATGACGTGCCTTTCGTGCGAGTGCGTTGTGCGTGAAGGCTCAGCCTTCCGATTGGTTTTCGTCTTCCCTGAAGCGTTCGCTGGCGTTCCGTAGGAGCACAAGTACGTCTTGGACGTCTGCGCCGGTGGCCAGTGCCGCGCCTACCTGTCCGATGACGCTCTCGACCTGTTCGCGCGCTTGAGCGGCGACGCTTTGGGCAGAGGCGCGGAATTGTGCTGCCAGCTCCTTGGCACGGTCTTGAAGTACGGCTTTTCTCAGCTCGTCCATGACGCGGTCCGGGTCGGGCATGGGCATGTGCTGAAGCGCAGTCGTGAAGTAGATCCGAGAGTCGGTCTCGGGCAGCGGTTGGTCGCCGCGCATCCACAGCAGCAGTTCGTCGGGATCGCCGACAGGTGTTGTGGCGTTGACCATCACCTCGATCTGCTCACCGTGTTCCTGCGGAAATCCCATGAGGTGGAGCGGCGCGACGTCTAGCGCGGCGGCGAACATCAGCAGTTCGTCCACGGTGACGTCTCTGCGGCGCTGGCCGTCTGTGCCGGGGCGACCTCCCTCGATATGAGCCAGAACGGTCTTTGAGACGTTCCGTGCGCCCGCCCGCGTGCACTTCTCGGCCAGCTGGGTCGCCGTCCATCCCCGCCGCTGGCGTTCTTCGCGGATGCGCGCGCCGACCGCATCGCTGGGAGTCAAACGTCGCGGGTCGGTTGGGGCCAAACCGCTATGAGTGGATGTCATATTGACAACTCTAGCAGTCATATTGACTTCGCGCTAGCGCCCTGCGACAGTAGCCGAAGTGACGACAGATTGACATCTAGTGATGTCAATATGACACCTGGAGGGGTTGTGGCGGGACTACAGAGGCTGCTTAGCCACGAGGAGACTGCGGATCTGCTGCGCGTGCCGCCCGCGACGCTTCACTACATGAACTACCGAGGAACAGGTCCGCGGTCCTACAAGGTGGGCCGCTACCGGCGGTACGCGCCCGACGACATCCGAGTGTGGCTTGAGTCGCAAGCGTCGGCCGGCGAGGCGGCGCCGGAATGAGCTGGCGGTCCGCAGCCAAGCGGGCGTCATCGGAACCCCGCTGCCGCAGCCCTTGCAGGCGCAATTCCGTCGACACCAGCTGAAGGCAACGAGCCGCGACGGAACATCTCGCCAACCCTTGGGTTCCTGGGCGTCGACGCGAGAGGCGTCGCGGACGCCAACGTTCACGATTACTAAGGAGGCCGAAGCAATGGCTGACTCTCTTGATCCGCTGCTGAGTCTGCAGGAGACCGCCCGCATCCTGGGCATACCGGTTCGCACGCTGTACCAGATGAACTACAAGCGCACCGGGCCGCGGTCCTACAAGGTGGGCCGATATCGCAAGTACGACCCCGCCGACGTCAAGGCGTGGCTCCAGGACAGGGTTTCCGCGTGAGCGCCGCGTTCGAGCGGTGCTGGTCGCATCCCCGCTCCGTAGCACCGCGGGCGTGCGCTTTCCCGGACCTGGATCGTCGTCTGTGGATACTGCTGCGGCACGTTCTGCCTCCCCGGGCCGGCGGTTTGCCGCCTGCCCGACCCGGTCTGCACGTAGCGCCTGACAGCGGTGCCCCGTCGTCACAGGCCGGGCACTCCTCGCGCTCTATGCCGACCGCTTTACCCGGCGGCAACGACACCTGACAGGAGTCACCGTGCCTGGCTTCCCGCTCGACACGGGCGAAGACGTACGAGACAAGATCAACTGGGAAGGCGGGATCTGCGGTGCCCTCGACTGGGGCCTAACCGCTGACGATCTTCCAATGCCGTACCGCGACGCATGGCAGCAGATCGCAGACCTCTACGCCCGACTCGACGAACTGTGCACAGAGTTCTATGCCCAACTTCCCGGCGGGGACGAAGCGCTCGACCCGTTCGAGGCCGCCAGCGTCGTCTCGCACAGCGGCCCCGCCGCTTCCCCGGCGCCGTAACGCCAACCTCGATCATCCGCGAAAGAACAGGATCATGCGCGACATCAACATCCATGACCGCTACGCCCAGACGCCGGAGGACAGCTGGATCGGCCGCCCCTGGCAGTCGACTCGCAAGGCCGCATGCGGCTGCTATCTCACGGGCGTGGTGCTGAACACCAGGCCCGGTGCCGTCAAGATCAAGTGGGCGCAGTGCGGTCACTGGCCGGACAGCTGGGAAGCGACGGAGCGGGGAACGCTGATGAAGACCTAGGGTGGGCCAACATTGTCGAAGTGCAGATGAAGGGCGCCGCTGGATCTGCGGCGCCCTTCGCCCTTGTTCGTTGACGGTGTCGGGTATTCGGTCAGAACAAGGTCGTCGGCTTCGGAGTTGCCGCAGGCAAGCTGGCGAGCTGGGCGACCGTCGTCAATCCACCCTCCGCGGCCAGACGGAACAGCAGACGGGCGGTAACCAGCGCATCGTATGCGGCACAATGGCGCCGCCAGCCGGGCGGAATTCCCGCGTCGAGCCCGAAGGCGTCCGCGAGATCGCGGAGCGCATACCGCTTGAGACCCGGAAGCACCTCGCGTGCGAGTTTGAGTGTGTCGATGACCGCAGACGGCTGCCAGCTCGGTACCTCGCGTCCGAGGGCGGCGAGATCGGCATATGCGTTGTGCGCCACGAGAGCCCCGACGCCCAGGTGCGCGAGGACATCGTCCTCGACCGTCGCAAATGGGTGTAGGTCTGCGACGTCTTGATTTGTGATGCCGTGAACACGGGTGGCCTGCCAGGTGATTGGAGTGGGCGGTCGGACCATCCACGTTGTGGGGTCACTGATCACTCCGTCGACGATCGGCAGCACTGCAAGCTCGACGAGTCTCGCCGCATGTTCGCCGTTGCCCTCGACGTCGACGACCACAAGCCGCGTCTCGGTCCACGGTTGTCCGATCGTCATCTGTACGCACCTATCCTGATCTTCACGTCGCGGCACTGGTCGTGACTGTCCAGGAAACCTGGCCGGCGTGACTGCGCTGTTGTATCGCAGACCGCCGACAGCGCTGAGCTGCGGCCATCGGATCTCGCATGCTGGTGTATGGGAGGGCGCGGCCAGCCACCGTTGGGCACGTGCCAAGGGCTTTATGCGATCTTGCGGAATGCGACCGCGTTCTTGTTCCAGTAACCGCCATCGAACTTGGACAACTCGATATAAGCACCCGTGTGCGGTGCGTCCTCGACGAGGTCATTCCCGATGTAGATCCCCACGTGCCCGGGATTGGCGGCCGTGCCATCGCTTCCGGCGGTGAAGATGAGGTCGCCGGGTTCGAGCTGGTTCGCGGAGTAGACCGGCGTGCCTGAACTGACCTGTTGGTAGGTGGTGCGTGGAAGTGTGATCCCAGCAGCGAGGTACGCCTCCATGACCAGGCCGGAGCAGTCGTAGCCGTTCGGTCCCGTGCCGCCCCAGAGGTACGGCTTGCCGAGTTGTGTGAGCGCGTAGTTGATGGCGGTGACGACCTGTACGGGGGTTCCGGCGGGAAGGCTGAAGCCGACCGGAAGTTGCACCGGACTGGTCGTGGTCTGCCCGTCCCCGTCGCTTGTGCTGCCGGAGCAGTTCGAGGCGGCGCCGTCGAAGGTGCCTACCAGTTGCTTTGCCTGTGCCTGCCAGTGGGCGTAGGCGTCGGGATAGGCGGAGTGCTGTACGGCCTGCGCCGCTTGGGCCAGCGGGATGCTCTGCCAGTTCGGCACCTTGATCAGCCTGGCGTAGAACGCTTCGGAGGCGTAGACGGGATCGGTCACCTCGGCAGCGCTGCCCCAGCCCTGGGAGGGGCGCTGCTGGAAGAGGCCGAGCGAGTCGTAGTTGGTGGCGGTGGTCAGGTTGATCAGGCTGGACTCCTGCATGGCCGTGGCGATGGCGATCACCGCGGCCCACGAGGGCAGCTTCAGGTTCGCCGAGACCTGATAGATGATCTGCGCGTTGCCCACCTGCTCGGCGGTCAGGGTCTGGCCGTTGCCCAGGTCCGTCCCGGTCGTCGCCGACCCGGACTGGCATGCGGCTGCTGCGGCGACGACCGGGCTGACGATCGAGGTTCCACCGGCGGTCAGGGCGACGGCCAGGACGAGTCCGAGGGGGCTCAGTGCCCCTGCACCGGCGGCGAGTGCGAGCTTCTTCACGCTGCCGCCCTGGGCGCGGATGGTCCGGAAGTAGACATGGGTTCCTCTCCGCGAGGACATGCTGTTTCCGTCCCCAGGCATGGAGCAGCTGCGCACGAGCATGTCGCGATTGACTTCAGCTATTGCTGACTTCGAAAACCATAGGCTGATACGAAGGCATGGAGTCAACCAGAATCAATGTGATGTGCAACTCATGGACGCTGAAGTGAACTCCGCGTAGGGTGCAGCCCCCGCGAGCAGGTCGAGCCGCAGGTGCGGCCTGTGCCCCGAAGCTCGTGAGCGCTTCGGCGGCTGTGGGTGGCCAAGAAAATGACCTGCGGTTGGCCAAGAAGGTGAACGTCGCCTGGCCAGGTTTCTGATCGCTGCTCTGGCCACACGAGGTGGCTGCGCCCCCGGGCGAGGGTGGCCCGGAACTCGGGTCCGCGTCACTAGAGGCAAAGTAACTAACGGTAACGAGCGCAAGCTTTCCTGTCTGGGTGTCTGCGACTCGGGAGGAGGGCCGAGCTGACGATTCGCGAGGTTCAGCGACTCTTCGAGCACGCTGAACGGACTCTACGATGGTTACAGAGAGCTACGTTGTGTCTGGTCGCACGGACCCGAGCGTTGGGTCAAGAGCGGGGAAATGCCGTGCCAGGTTCAGTGGTTCCCACGCATGCGACTGGTCAGCCGCTGTTCATCCGACTGTGAACGTGTACACGGTGCCCCCTGCGGAGCCCGTAGTTGCCTGCTCAAGCGCGCCGTCCAAGACAGTCGGGCAGCCGGTGATCGACGCGTCGTAGGTGATTTGGGCGCCGGTCTTCTCGTTGAGGACGGCTAGCTGGTTATTCGCTTCGACGTAGACGCGTCCGTTGGTCGCGCCGCATAGTTGGGTGATCGGCACGCTCCACATAGTGGCGCCTGTGGACGAGTTGAATGCGATCACTGTGCTCGGTGGGCCGCCGGCGGACTGCTGGCCATAGGCGAAACCAGTGCCGGTATCGGGATCAACCATTATAAACCCAGGCCAGCTTGGGTTCTGTGGCGCGCTCCACAGCGTGCGGCCGGATGGCAGAGCGATGGCGGATCCCTGATTCAGCAGGATGCTGCGACCGTCGGCCGCCACTGTAGAGTCGCCGTTTTCAACGGCGCCCTTGGACAGCAGGGAGAGCGCGGCGCTGTTGGTGATCGTGCCCGCCACGGCCCCCGTGGCGGGGTCGACCAGGTCGAGCGCGGTGACCGGAGAGGAGCCCTTCTCCTCCACGATCCACCGGCCCAGGGTCCCGGTCGCGTCCGGCACGTGGGAGGACGCCCCGGTGCTCAGGTCGATCAGGTAGGGGGCGTCTCCCAGTTCGGTGTCGACCAGATACCGGCCGTCGGTGGTGAACGCCAGGAAGTCGGTATTGGAGGAAGAGCGCACGCAGAAGTCTGCGGAGTTTTTGGCGTCACCGGACGTGTAGTCGGGCAGGGCGTCGGTCCACAGCACGGTGCCGGTGCCCGCATCGAGGGCCTGCAACACGTCGGTGTTCGACCCGGCGACGATACCCTGGGCGGCCACCGACTTGGTGTACTCGGTCAGCAGGATGTCGTGTCCAGCGCTGTCGCGCACCAGGGTGTCGGCGCATCCGCCGGCCGAGTGCTGCAGGTCGGCCGGGGCGAAGGACGCGATCTGCGTTCCCGACGGCAGGCTGTAGGTCGTCACCGTGGCGGTCCCGAAGTCGGTCGCGGCCGCGGGATCGCCCGGGGTCTCGTTCGTATGACCGTACTCGTCGACCAGGACGCTGCCGTCCGCCCATGTGTAAAACCACGCCGCAGTCTGCACGGTGGCTATCGCCGCGCCCTGTACCGGCGTGGCTGGGCCGCTTGGCGGGGCGGCGGTGGCCGACGCCGCCGCCGAGGAGTGCTCGGCCCCGACCGCGCCCGGCGCGGAGGCCAACGGGGATGTCGCGGAGCTGCCCGAGGTATCAGCGCTCGGCGAGCCAGCGTGGAGCGCGAAGACGATCAGCGCGACCAGCGCTGCGACGACCAGCCCGATCAGCGTGTAGAGACGCCATCCGCGCTGCTGCACGAGGTTCTGGATGAAGGTGCGCTGGTCGTTGCCGACGGAGTGGCCGCTGCCCGTGACTGCAAAGGCACCAGGGGCGGTCGCCACTGCGGTGCCGATGCTGCCGACGTGGCCGCCAGAGACGGTATAGGTCGGCGACACGGTCGTTGTCTGCCCGGCAGGGCCGGTTCCGGCAACGAGGCCGGCCAGCTCGTGGGCGAAACTCGGGTCACGCTCGAATTCTTGAGCCAGTCCGGCGACCACGCCGCCGCGTTGCGGCAGGGTCGGCGCGGCGGTGAACGCCTGCCACGCGTTTTGATGCGCGCCGCCGTCGGCACCGAGCCGCGCGCCGACCAGCTGATACACCCGGTGCGCCGCCGCGTCGCGCGCCGCGTTCTCGGCACCCTGCGCGGCGCCACCCGCGATGGTCTTGAGGTACTCGGCCAGCACCGTGATGGCGTGGTCAGCCAACACTCCCGGATCCATGACGCCCCCCAAAGGTCACTGCGGAGCAACGCAGTGAGCGGAACGTATCAGAGCCCGTTCGCAGGCCGGGCGGCTTTTGGGAATCGATGCCCGCCTGTTGCAAGCCCTACCGGCCAGACGGCGCCGAACGAATACGGGAGACGACCTGTGAGACCGGTGTGCTCATTCGTGATGCCACGCGCCGATCGACCGAATAATCACCATCGCGTGCTCAGGGCGCGCCGAGGCCGTAGAGCACGTCGGGGTGGACGTCCGCCTGGTCTGCCTCGCCGGGCAGCGGCAGCAGCAGCCCGAGTTCGAGCAGTTCGGTGTGCTCGGCCGCGTACTTGGCTTTCCAGTTCGCGTAGCGCAAGGTGCGGCCGGAGCCGATGGCGGCGAGCAGCACCGCGGTGTGCGCGGCGGTGAACTCGAAGGCGTCCATGTCGGCGGCATGGTTGAGGTGGTCGTGCTGCCTGCTGGTGAGCAGGTCCAGACGTGGGGTGAGGGTGTAGGCGCCGTGGACGTGGCGGCGCAGGCCGAGCGGGGCGGGCAAGTCGGGATCGGCGGCGGCCAACTCCAAGGCGTCTTGGACGCGTTCGAGGTTCCAGGTCAGCGCGTCGGCCAGGGCGCCCGGGGTCAGCGGTCCCCGGGCCGCACAGAGGGCGGCCATGATCACGGCGGCGTCCTGCAGTCAGTCCCTGGCCAGCGACATGTCCGTGGGCTTCTGGCCCTGGTCTCCCTCAACTTCGTGTCCGAGCGATGGCCGTTGCCGGTCAAGAGGCGGCAGGGCCTTGATGACCTCGGAACGCTGTCCGGGCCGAGTGTCACGGAGCGCGAGCCACAAGAGGAGACAGTTGCGGACTTCGCGGGCCACCGGCGCCACCGCCCGGACAAGCAGGGACGCGGTTGCGAACACGGCTGGCGCGAGACTCAGGGTGCTGGATGCCATGCCGGTCATCAGAGCATCCCGGCAACAGGCCCGATGCCGCACGTACATACCGCGTGTACGCTCGTACGCTTGGCGTGTACCGAGCCCCGCGGACGGACGCGGGCACACCTAAGGTGGCGGGCGTGAACCAGGAGCAGAACAGCCCAAGTTGGCCCGGCGTCCCGTGCGATTCCGACGCCTGGCCCTACTCATCTGACGTCAAGGTGTTCGAGGCCAGGCGGGCAGTCGGCCAACTGGCCAAGACGTTCGGCAGCGGACTGAATCCGCCCGGTCTTGAGGACGATGGCGATGCAGACCCGGCACTGCGGTACATCTATGCGGTGGGCCTGCTGGAAGCAGCCTTGGGAGAAATCCGGAAGGATCTTGTCGCCGAGGCGCGGACGCGCGAGGTGCCGTGGGCACAGATCGGCCTGTCCCTGAACATCAGCAAGCAGGGTGCTTACAACCGATTCGGCGCTGGAGTCTCCGCCGCTCGCCTCGGCCGACTGAAGGACGAGGCAATGACCTGCTGGGTGTCGGCCGAGGTTGCGAAACCGCGCGCGGTTCCACCGCACATTGCCGCCGGGCTGGACGGGGCCACGCCGGGTGACCGGATGAACTACTTGGCCCGCCAGGCGATCGACATCATCAGCGACATCAGGGACAGGAACCTGTTGGTTCCGGACCAACCCGCGCGCGAGGACGTGCTGGAGGCCATGAAGTCCGCTGGCCGCAAGATTCGGCGGCTCGGACTGCTGGTGACTGCCGATCATGCCATGTGGAAGGCCGCAACCGACTCTTCCCGCCGGCCCGAAGACATCAACCAGGCCAACTACTACACGCCCGCAACGTATCTGCTGCACGTGATGCGCCTGTTGATACTCGCGTGGGTGAGTGTGCCCGACGACGACTGCGAGGACATCGATCGTTACCGCGCGGGCCTGGACACGGCTAGCCGGATCTACGCCAACGTGGTCCTCCTCCTAGAACGTGACGACGTGAGTTCCGTGGTGCCATGCCAGTGCGGAAACACCTGGAACCGGTGCGACGGCACCTGCGTCGCGCGCCCCTGAAGATTGCGACACTCGGTGGTGCGACCGAAGGGCCGGGCGACGAAGCGCCCGAATTCGTAGAAGATCCATACAGGCAGGCCGCTATGTTCAGAAACTTGGCCAGCGGGCGGTCAGTTTCTTGGCCAGCAACTGTGGCGGTTCAGCGGCGCGGTGGCTCGGCTGCGGCACTGTCCCGGAGGTCGTTGTTCGGTGGCCTACGGCTGCGGTGCGAGGGCCGCCGCAAGTGCGTGGCCCAGGGTGAACCAGTGGTCCAGCATAGAGTTGGCGGTTTGGCCGATGACGGAACTTTCCCGGCTCCAGTTCCAGCCGCCTCCCTGTGCGGGCGGAGTCGCGCCAGTCATGGCTGCCAGACGCACCAGGGCGGTCTCTGTGGCCGCTCGCCGTTGCTCGTCCATCGGCCACATCACCGCGATCGGTTCGATAGCCGCGGCGAGGATCGGGGACAGCGCGCAGCCGGCCGATTGCCAGAGGCTCTGCCCGCTGTCGCGGCGTTCCCGGAAACTCGTGGCCCACCTACGCTCGTTGTTCGTGCGGCTGCGCACGTTACGGCCTGACCGATGTAGAGCACCGGCTGGCCGGGTCTCCCGGTGTCAGCCCACACATAGAGCCCTGAGACGTTCAGCATCGAGGGGTGCTCCACCCCGATGGCCGCTCGCACGAGGTCCAGGTCCACGGCGCCCCACCCTCACGTCAGTTTGATGCTGCGTGCCCGCGACGAGCGTACCGGGACCGCTCCGAGGAATCCGTGGACTGATAAGACTCGTGATGGGCTCGCCACTTACCGCCGCTTAGCGGATCAACAGGAAGGTCGCTGCGGCGACGGCTGCGCCGAGCAGCGCTCCGGCGGCCACCTGGGCGGGGGTGTGGTCCTTCAGCGCGATCCTCGACCAGCCGACGAGGGCGACTAGCGGGTAGAGCAGGAGCATCCACGGGCCGTAGGTGAGGGTGAGCAGCACGACTGCGCCGGAGGACACGGCGGCGTGCACGCTGATTTTCCACTTTGTGGTGATGGCCATGAGCGCGGCGAGTGTGGTCAGCATGGAGACGATCAGGGCGACCATCGCGCGGGGGGCGCCGAGGGTCGCCATCAGGGCGATGCCGGTGGCTACGGAGGCGATGATGAACGTCATCACGATCAGCCGGTGCTGCTTGACGCCTACATGGCGGTCCGCCCAGCGGCCGCGGCGCATGCCGAACTTGATGAACCTGATGGGGAGGACGGCTGCGAACAGTGCGCCGAGCAGGCCCCATCCGATTCCGGCGATCCGGTCCACGTGCCAGCCGACCAGGACGGTGAGCGCGATGATCCAGTTCTTGGGTTCGAAGGCGTCGGTGACGAATCGGGCCGAGCGGGTGGGGGCGGTGGTGCTCATGCTGGTTCTCCGTGGGTGGTGCGTGCCTGGTCGACCTGCCGTTCGATGGCTTGCACGAGGGGGGATCGTCGGGCTTTGGCGACCGCGCGCAGCCAGCGCACCTCGCCCTCGATCTCCCGTGCGCCGTGGGCGGGCAGGGCGGTCAGGTTGTGGGCGGGCTGTTCGCCGCGGGCGTGCGAGCGCAGGGCGACGCCGAGCCAGGCGGCCTGCGCTGCGGCGTCCAGGTCGGTGCCGTGCAGCCTGGCGTCGCGAAGCAGCTCGTGGATGCGCTGCCAGTCGGATTCGGTGATGTGCTGGCGCAGCAGCAGGACCGCGTCGCGTATCTCGATGACCCGGCGCAGCCTGCGGATGCCGAGGTGGCGTGTGGCGGTGACGTCGTCGCGCAGGCTGGGTGCGACCCCGAGTACGACGGTGGGCAGGGCACGGGACAGTTCCTGCCACAGCGGGCGCAGCGTGAGCAGGTCGCGCAGATGGCTCCAGGTACGCCAGGCGACCTCGGCCGTCGGGATGCTGATACCGAGCAGGATCAGGCCGATGGCGAGGGCTTGCAGCGCGTCGCTCGCATGGGCGGCGGCCTGGTTTCCGTCGGGCATGCTCCCGCCGGCCAGCCAGATCAGCAGCATGGTGACGCGCACGATCGCGTACAGCGTGCCGAGGAGTGTGCCGGCGGTCAGCAGCCATAGGCCCAGGCGCAGGAAGCCGGTGCGTGCCCGTCGCGCCCCGGTCCAGAACATCTGCGCTGCCAGCGCCATGGCGAAGCCGAGGTAGGACTCGAACACGAGCAGGTAGGCGATGGCGATGTTGTTGCCGTCGGTGGAGGCGAAGTAGTACGTGGATTCGGTGCGCGGTGCCAGGAAGAACAGGACCGCCAGCGCGGTGGCGGCTGCCGCGGCGATCGAGTGCCGGTGCCGCAGGTGCCAGTGGATGCGCTGGGGCTCGGTCAGCGCGATCACCCAGTCCAGGACCGCTGCGCAGGCGCCGACGCCGACGACGTGCTTGATCAGGGTGGCTAGGTCGGTCACGCCGGTGGCGCGGTCGATGATGGTGATCGACCAGGGAAGTTCCACAGTAAGGGCGATGGCCAGGCCGGTCAGCGCCAGCCAGAGCGACTTCTTGATCGGGGTGCGGCGGGCCGCGGGGGCGCGCCAGATGACGGTGATCCACAGCAGGCTCATAACGGCGGCGCTAACCATCGCGGCGCTCGTCTCGCAGGGGATGGGCGAGGGCTTCGCCGAGGCGGTCGAGCAGCCCGTCCGCGTCGCCGGCGCCGCGCTGCGCGGGCACCCCGGCGCGCTCCAGCAGCAGGGAGCCGGTCATCTCGGCTTCCTGCTCCTGGTAGCGGCTGTAGTTGTGCCGGGCGAACATGTGGCTGATCGCGCCGTCGCCGGGAAGGTGCGGGACGACCTGGCGCACGACGGCGGCGTCCATGACCTCGTCCGGGTCGTGCTCGCAGAGCATGTGCGCCAGCTCGTGCAGGACGATCTGGGCGCGGTGCAGGCCCGAGGTTTCACGCTCGACGTAGATCTCGTCGTGCTCGTCGTAGGCGACCCACAGCCCGTATGGGAAGCCCTGCTCGCGGGCCAGGCCGGGTATGCGGATCACGCGGATCGGCCGGCCGCGGTGGGCGGCGACGTTGCGCCGGAACAGGCTTATCTCGAAGGGCCGGGGTACCGCGATGTCCCGTACTCGCTGTGCGCAGGCAGCGCGCAGCCGGTCGATGTCGCGCATGCAGGAACCTCCCGTGGAACGGGAGGTTCTTGTTTGAGCGCACTACGCGGAATCGGACAACTCGCTCACTCCCGACGACGTCAGGCTAAGCGACCATGTCCGCAGATTTAAAACCATGTTGTAAATCTGTGATCTTTAGTGCGCTGGTGACGGATCGCCCTATCAGGGGCGACCGGCAGCCGGTGTAAATCGAGCCCGCGCCCTACAGCTCGTCCTCGCCGTCGGGCAGTCCTTGCAGCTCGCGGGCGCTCTCGATCATCTTGGTGATCGCCTCAAGGGCCTTGGGGCTCAGGCCGTCCGCCCGCAGCGCGAGGTGGCGCACGCCCTGGTCGCGCAGGGCGGAGAGCAGTTCGAGGTCCTTATCGGACTGCGCGGCCACCTCGTCGTCGTAGAAGTACATCGGGCTGACGCCGAAGAAGTCGGCTATGGCGCTCAGACGGCTGTGCGTGGGGTCCCTGCGCTTGCCGGTGCGCAGCTGCCACAGGTAGGTGGGGGACAGCACCTGTTCGCCCGCGCGCCGGTTGATCTCCTCGGCGACTTCCGGGTTGCTGTACGGCCCGCGGTCCTTCGGGTGGACCGTGCGGAACAGGTGGTCGAGCCGCTGCGCGAGGACGCCGGGGGTCGGGTCTTCCTCATCGGCCATGGCGTGGTTCGTGCTCCTCCCGGTAGGCGACCCCCATGCTCGCCTACAGGTTGACTCATTAGCCAGTGTGAAGGCAAATCGGCGATGTGAGCCTGATCACAAGGATTCTAGTTGACGGCCGAGCTCCATATAAGCCTATGGTTGCTCATCGGTTCGTAGGCTTGAGTAAATCGCGGCGCTGGCCCCGCGGCCCTCGGACCTACGAGTCCGCACATGACCCGCCCATCGCGCCGCCATAGGCGTGTTCGCCCGACGAGCGCGACGCCGCGCACGGGCGCATCCGCAGCACAACACAGGGAGTCCCGCATGTCCATCGCCTTGCCTCTCGCCACGCACGCGGCGAACTTCCTCGCGGCGACCATCAACAACCCCGCCCCGGCAGATCCGACCTCCGGCTCCAACGGGGTGAACCTGTTGCTCAGCTACGCGAAGTGGGGCGCGCTGATCGGCTGCGCGGTCGCCGCCGTGGTCTCCGGCGGGCTGATGGGCGTCGGCTCGCTGTCTAACCGCCCGGACCAGGTGGACAAGGGCAAGCGGTCGCTGGTGTGGTCGCTCGGTGGCGTCATCGTCACCGCGATCGCCATCCCGCTGGTCAACACCGTCTTCGGCTCCGTGAACTAGGCGGCGGCCGTGAGCAACCAGTTCCTCGACCGCAGGCGCAGAGTCCTTCCGCTCGTCATCGCGGGGGCCGCCGCCCTGCTGGTCTTCGTCGCCGTCGGCGTCGCGATCGAGTCCGCGCTCAGCCCGCACAAGGCGGAGTCCTACACCCCGCCCGCCGCAGTCGCCCCGCCCGGCTCGGTCACCGGCGTCAATCCCAGCGGCACGTCGGCCGTAGGCATCCAAGGACCCCTGAAGATCGTGCAGGGCAGCCAGCTGATCAACGGCGTGCACATCGGATTCACACACTCCTCGGTGGGCGCCGTCTCCGCGGCGGTCGAGTACTGGACCCAGATCGGCTCCACGCTCGACCCGGACCGCGCCGCTGCCATCGGCCGCCTGGTTGCCGACCCCTCCTGGACCCAAGGCCCTGCGCAGCTGGCCCAAGGCCCGGTCAGCACGCGCAAGGCGCTCGGCCTGCCCACGACGGGAGCGGCGCCCACCGGCGCGTCGGTCGTGCTCGAACCGGTCGAATACCAGCTGCGCAGCTACAGCGCCGACGACGTCAGCCTGCTGCTGCTGGCCGACTACACCACCACCGCGCCCAATCAGGGTTCGCAGACCCACCTTGGGGTCTTCCCGCTGGACCTGCGCTGGAGCGTTGGCGACTGGAAGATCCTCGCCCCCTCCGGCAGCACCGACTACAGCAACCTCGCCGTCGAGCCCGGCTCCGCCCAGGCGTCCGCGGACGGCTGGCAGCAGCTCCAGCAGTGACCGCCCCCACGCAAGACAGGAGGCTGCCATGTCGTGCAGCTGGACAGACCCCGTAGGTTGCGTGACCGGCGTGCTCGGCGGCGCGGTGGGCGATGTCGCCTCCTCCGCCTGGGACTCGATCTGCAAGAGCTTCGCCGACGCGGCCACCGAGGTCCTTCAGGCGTTCGCCAAGACCTTCGTCAACATCCCCAACGTCGACGTCGCCTCCAGCGGCATCAAGAGCGTCTACGGCATCTCACTCGGCCTGGCCGCTCTGGTCGCCGCACTCCTGCTGATCGGGCAGGTCATCCGCACCGCCATCACACACGACGGATCAGCCCTGGCCCACGGCCTGGTCGGCGTCGGCAAGGCCGCCCTCGCCTTCATGCTGACCCTGACCATCGCAGGGACCTCCCTCGCGGCGGCGGACGAGATCACCCGGTACATCGTCGACGCCTCGTTCGGCGGCACCCAGCAGTTCAGCGACAAGATCGCCAAGCTGGTCGCGTGGGACCCGAGCACATCGGCGTCCCTGATCCTGGTCTTCGCGGTCATCGCCATCCTGCTGACCGTGGTGCTGTGGTTCGAGATGCTGCTGCGCAACGCGGCCTTCGGCATCCTGATAGCGACCTCCCCGATCGCCGCCTCCGGCCAGGTCTCCGAGACCACCAAGTCCTGGTGGAGCAAGCTGGTCGCCACGAGCGTGCAACTGGTCATCCTCAAGCCGATCGTCGCGCTGGTCTTCGCCCTCGGCTTCAACATGGCCGGCGGCTCCCAGGACGTGGAGACCACGCTCGCCGGGATGCTCGTGCTCCTGCTCGCCGCCGTGGCCTGGCCCGCCGTCGCGCGCTTCTTCAGCTTCGCCAATGTGCAGGTCGGCGGCGGCGCAGGACTCGGCGCCCTGCTCGGCTTCGCGGGTGGACGCCTGAGCGCCGGGGCCTCGGGAGGCGCAGCAAGCGGAGCGTCGCCCGACGAGTTCGGGCAGCAGGCCGCCAACCAGACCATGGCCGCCTTCGCCCGCCGCAACGTGGCCGGGCAAGCCGCCGGTGCGGCCGGGGGAGGCGCGGGCGGCGGCATCGGCGGCGCAGCAGCCGCAGCCGGCCCGATCGGTCTCGCCATCGCGGGGGTGACCATGGCGCAGCGGGCGGTGAACTCGCTGACTGGACGGATGGAACAGATGGCCGGGCACGCCGGCATCCAGGGCGCCAACCCGTACGCGCAACCGGCGGGACAGCCCCAGCACCGGGGACCGACCTGGTCAGGCGGCGGCGTGCCCACCACCGGAAGCGACCCCGCCCAGCCCCCAAACCCGGGCGCCCCGCCAGGCGGCCCGGAACCGGGAGAACCTGCTGCGGCGCAGCCCGCCCAGGGCGATCATCCACAAGCGCCGCAGGAGATCACGCCACACCCCCCGGTGTCCGGACCCGACCGCACCGATCCGCCTACCGCCGAACTGCCGGTCACACAGACCGACCACCAGCCCGCATCCCAGGCGACCGGCGCGGACACCGCCGAGCCCAGCCCTCCGGCCTCGCCACCCTCCTCCGGACCACCGGCATCCCGGCCACCCACCGGCAGCGCCCCGCCGCCGCAGAGCCCGACGACAAACAAGCCCACCCCGCCCACGACCGACCCCGACCCAGGTGAGAGCCGATGAGCAGCAGCAACGCGCCTACCTCGCGCACGTACTTCGGCTGGCAGCACGAGAAGGTCGCGTTCCTGTTCGGCATGAGCGGCCAGCGCGCCGTGATGCTCGGCAGCAGCGTGCTGATGGCGATCTGGCCGCTGGCCGCCTCCAACCTGCGCCTGGGCATCGTGACCTGGCCCCTCGCCGTGCTGCTCGCGGCCCTCGCCTTCGCCCGCATCGCCGGGCGCACCGTAGACGAATGGATGGTGGCCTTCGTGTCCTTCCACCTGCTGCGTTTCCGCGGCCAACACAAATTCGCCTCGGGAGCATTCGCCCCGGTAACCAAGGCCGCACCGGACCAGCCGGCGCCGATGGACCTACCCGGCATCCTCGCCCCACTGCGCATCCTGGAAACCGACACCGGAAGCGGCGGCACCATGGCCGTGATCCACCACCGCTACGACCGTACCTACACCGCCGTGGCGAAGATCCGATACCCCGGAATCGGCCTGGTCGACTCCGCCCGCCGCGACCAGCGCGTGGCCGGATGGGGCGGCCTGCTCTCCGGCCTGTGCACCGAGGGCAACCCCATCGTGCGCGTCCAGGCCCTGCAACGCCTCGTGCCCGAATCCGGAGCCGCCCTGCACCGCTGGCACACCGACCACCTCACCCAGGACGCGCCCGCCGCCGCCGTCGAGATCACCAGTTCGCTGCTGTCTACCGCGACCCTGGCCACCTCCCAGCGCGAGGCATACCTCGCGTTCACCATGGACGAGCGTCGCGCCGGCTCCGCGATCAGGGCGGCGGGCGGCGGACCAGCGGGCGCGGCCAGCGTCCTGATCCGCCAGCTGCGCGCACTGACCAGCGCGATCGGCGCCGCCGACCTGCAAGTCGACGGCTGGCTCACCCCACGGGACCTAGCCGAGGTCCTGCGCACCGCCTTCGACCCGCACAGCGGCCACACCCTCGCCGAACGCCGCGCCGCCGCCACCGCGGCGATCAGCACCGGACGCCAGGCCACCACCGAGCCCGGCGTCGACCCGGCGCTCGCGGGACCGGCCGCCGCCGAAGCCAAGCCCGGAAGCTACGCCCACGACGGCGCCATCTCGGCCACCTACTGGGTCCACTCCTGGCCCCGCAACAAGGTCTACTCCACCGCCCTGGCCCCGCTGCTCGGCGAGGGAACCCACCGGCGCGCCTTCTCCCTGCACGTCGAACCCCTCGGCCCGCGCACCGCCGAACGCGAGGTCATGAAGGAGCGCACCGCCCGCCACGTCGCGGTACGCATGCGCCAGCGCACCGGCCAGATCGTCCCCGAACACGAACGCGCGGCCCTGGCCCGCGCCGAAGCCCAGGACGCCGAACGCGCGGCAGGCCACGGCCTGGTCCGGTTCACCGCTTACTGCACCGTCACCGTCACCGACCCGACGGACCTCGAAGACGCCTGCGCCGCGCTGGAAGCCGACGCCGCAGCCGCCCGCATCGAACTGCGCCGCATGTGGTTCGCCCAAGACCTCGGGTTCGCCATGGGCGCGCTGCCCGTCGGCATGGGCCTGCCCCGAAAGCGCTGGTGACACCATGACGCCCCCGAACCCCACCACCGCGTCGCGCCACACGACGGAAGAAGAACACCATGCCGCGTAGGAAGAACACGCAGCTGCCGACCTTCGACCTGACCGACGTGCTCGGCCGACCAGCCCCCACTCCCGCCGAGGCCAGGCCGAAACGGGACCGCGGGAGCGAGCGCCCCGAGCCGATCGCACCGCGGCGCGGCTGGGCACGCCCCTTCGCCGGCCGCGCCCCCAAGGCACCGGCCACCCCATCCTATCGCGGCTCCACCGGCCAAGTCCAGGGTCTCTACCCCTGGCTCTACGGCGCGTCCATGCCCCCGGTCGGGGTGTACGTGGGCGTGGACTGCCTGGCCGGCGGCGCGTTCAGCTGCCACCCCATCGAATGGCTGCACCGCGGCCTGATCACCAACCCCAACCTGCTGGTCACCGGTGTACCCGGCGCCGGAAAGTCCGCGACCCTCAAAGTCCTGGCCACCCGGCTGTCCGCCTACGGCGTGCGCACCTTCGTACTCGGAGACATCAAGAACGAATACGCGCCCCTCGCGCGCGCCTTCGGCGTCGAACCGGTGGAACTCGGCCCCGGCCTGCGCGCCCGCCTCAACCCGCTGGACGCAGGACCACTCGGCGCCAACCTGCCCAGCGACGGCGAGCAGCTGCGCGAACGGCTCGACGAGATCCACCGCCGCCGCATCACCCTGCTCTCCTCCCTGCTGGTCATGAGGCTCGGACGCAACCTGACACCCACCGAGGAAGCCGCCCTCTCCCTGGCGATCATTCACGCCTCCGGCCAGGCCACCGGCAAAACCCGCCTGGCCGACCCCACCATCCCGCAAGTCTGGGCACTGCTACGCGACCCGCTGCCCGAGATGGCCGACGAACTGCGCGTGCACGAAAGCGACGTCGCCGAACTACGCGAGATGATCCGCCCCGCCACCGACGCCCTGGGCAACATGGTCCGCGGCTCCCTCTCAGGGCTCTTCGACGGACCCACCACCGTCAGACCCGACTTCGCCGCCCCCATCCAGACCGTCGACCTCTCACGCATCGACGGGCGCGGCGACGAGACCGTGGCCATGACCCTGGCCTGCGTCTCCTCCTGGGGGCAGGCCGCCATCGACGAACCCGGCGGCCCGGTCCGCCTCGTCGTACGCGACGAACTGTGGCGCGCCATGCGCGTACCCGCGATGATCCGCAAACTCGACAGCGACCTGCGCCTCTCCCGCGCCCAAGGCACCATCCAAGTCCTCTCCACCCACCGGCTCGCCGACTTCGAAGCCGTCGGCGCTGCCGGCAGCGAAGAAGTCACCATCGCCCGCAACCTCATCGCCAGCTGCGACGTACGCATCTGCCTCGCCCAGGACACCGCACCCCTGGCCATGACCCGCGAGGCGATCGGCCTGACCGACACCGAATGCGCCCACATCGCCAGCTGGTCCGGCGAACAGATCGGCCGCGCCATCTGGAAAATCGGACGCGCCAGCTCCCACGTCGTGCAGACCGTCCTGTCCCCGCTCGAACGCCAGCTCTACAACACCAACGAACGAATGGCGGTGTAAAACCGATGAGTTCGACTTCAGGAAACGTGACGGTCGCCCGCCGCGCCGTCCTCGACGGCCCGAGCGACTACCTCATCGCCAGCCTCATCGTCCTCGCCGCGTTTATCACCCTGGGCACGTGGGCCACCGGCCAACTCGCGGGACTGATCACCCACGCCGCCTGGCCCCATGTCAGCATCGGCAAGGCCCTGAGCATCGCCAAGCTGATACCCCGCCACCTCGGCGATCCCAAACAGGCATGGCCCGCGACCGCGCGCGCCGAACTCCCCGGTCCCGTCGGCTTTTCAATGGCCGCCGTGATCGTTCTGGCCCTGTTCGCTGTGACGCTCGTCGCGTTCGTGCGGCGCTCCGGCACCCGCCGCCAGGTGCGCGGATACGCCTCGCCCAGCCAACTCGCCGCGACGCTGTCCCAGAAGGCCGCCCTCGCCCGCGGCACCGTGGTACGCCCGTCGCTGACGGGCATCAAGTTCGCGATCCTGGATGTGGCGGTAAGCCTGGGGCGCACGTTGACCGGCACGGCGCTGTGGTCGTCCATCGAGAACTCCGTTCTCATGCTCGCCGCCCCCCGCCAGGGCAAGACCAGCATGGTCGTCATTCCCTGGCTGCACCACTGGCGCGGCGCAGCGCTCGTCACCAGCGTGCGCCCCGATGTCCTGGAGAACACCGCGCAACTGCGCCGCGCCCGCGGCCCGGTCTACGTCATGGCGCCCACCGGCATGATCGACTGGCCTGACCGCGTGCGCTGGTCGCCGACCAGCGATTGCGAGGACTTCGGCAAGGCGTACCAACGCGCCGACATCATGGTCCAGATCGGCAAGTCCGAGACGGCATCCGACTCCACCGGAGCGGGATTCTTCGGCACCACCGCCACCACCATGCTCGCCGCCTGGCTGCATGCCGCCGCCATCAGCGGCAAGACGATGCGCGACGTGCTGCGCTGGGCGCTGGACGAGCGCATCGAGGAACCCATCACGATCCTGGCCGAGCACCCCGGGGCCGAAAGTGGGATCTCCTCTGTCCTCGACGGCATCTACCGCTCCCCGGCCGAGACCCGCTCCAACATGTTCACCACCGCCCAGACGGCCATCACCCCGCTGCTCTCCCCGAAGGCCCGCGACACCTTCACCCCCGCGGCAGGCGAAAGCATCGACCTCGAAGCGTTTCTGCGCTCCAAGGGCACCATCTACCTGATGGTCTCGGAGAAGCAGGCCGCCGCCCTCGCCCCGCTGATCGCCGCATTCGTCGACGAGGTCACCGAGACCGCCAAGCGCATCGCCGACCGCTCCCCGCGCGGGCGCCTCGACCCGCCCTTGGGACTATTCCTCGACGAAGTCGCCAACGTTGCCCCCCTACCGCACCTTCCGGCCCTGATGTCCTACGCCGGAGGCTCCGGAATCTTCGTTGTCGCCATCCTCCAGAACATCGCCCAGGCCCGAGGCCGCTGGGGCACGGACGGTGCCGCGATGCTCTGGGGCGCGGCCACCCTCAAGATCGCCCTCGGCGGGCTCACCGGCGACGAGGTAGACGACTTCTCCGACCTCGCCGGGATCTACCGCGAATCGCTGACCACCCAGCAGCGCGGAGCCAACGGCACGACACTGCAAACCACGCTCCAGGACCGCAAGACCATCACACCCGACCAGGTACGCACCCTCTCCGAGGCACGACGCGAAGCGCTGCTGATCCACGCCACCACGCCGGCCACGAAGGTACGCATGCAGCGCCACTACGAGAGTCCCCACGCCAAGGACTACGAGGCTGCGTGCGCGTGGGCCGACCAGTACGCCAACCCGGTCGACAACGCCCAACGACTCGTCCAAGAAGGCAGCGCGGCGTGACCGGCGACCACCCCGCGTACTGTGCCGACGACATCGACCGCTGGTGCTGGCAGATCCAGGCCCTCGACGACCTGACAGCATTCGTAGCCGCCCACGGGCCGGCCGCCAGCCTGCCGCTGCCGATCCTGAACTGGACGCTCGGGACCGGACGCGCGCTCAGCGCCGAGCTGCACACATACGAGCCGGACGCACACAGCACTCTCACGGCCTACGCCCTCGCCCTCGGCGTGGATGTGATCGAACGCCCACAGCCCGACCGGACCGTCTACAGCGTCCGGGGATGTATCGGCAGGCGCGAGGGCACCACGCGCGAGCCGCGAACCTCCGCCTCGATCAGGGCCACCGTGTGGCGCGAGCAGCATGCAGACGAGAACCAGTGAAGCGCCAAACCCGCCAGGAACCCCGATGACCGAACTGCCGCCGCACGACTCCGCAGCCCTGCCGCCCACCCGGCGCGTCCAAGGCCGCCCCCGCATCGCTCGCCCCCGCGCCCTGCGCGGCGGCCCGGAGCGTCAGCGACCAGACGAGCACGCCAGCGACACGCAGAGCCCAGAGAGCGCCGCTTCGGCTCGAACCGCAGCCCTCGTCGAGTGGCACACCATGACTGGACCTGAACGGGGCGCGGCATGGGCCGACCTGCGCGCCTGGGTGACCTGGCTGCACGACCGCTACGAACTGGGCATCGAACAGCGCCTTCCCCGCTGCTGGGCGCAGCACCCCGGCCTGATCGAGGAACTTTGGGCGCTCAAAGCCTGGAGGGACGAGATCTACACCGCCAGCCAGCCGACAGGACAAGCCGCCCGGTACTGGCACGCCGAGCTGCGCAACCTCGTTCACGCCGCCGGCACGTTCTACGCGGCCGGCTGCCGAGCCGGACACCGCGGCGCCACCACCACGGCAGCCGATGATCCCGAACTCCAGCAGCGCTGGGCTGATGCCGACGCGATGGCGGGCATCCCCGTCGGCATGTGGACGGGCAGCACCCCTGCCGACACCGCCCTGACGATCAGCGACACCACGATGAAGGACGCGCTCGCCGAGCAACTGGCCAGGCCCCTGAGCACCAGCATCCCCGAATACGTCCACTACGACGGATCGTGGTGGGTCACGGACGGTCAACACAGCTGGGTGCGCGTCACCGAGGAAGCTTTCGCCACCAAGCTCGACGCCTCGAAAGCCGCGATGGCCGAAGCCGCCGCCGCAGCACAGCGGCGCGCGTCCGTCGAGGCGATCCTGCGCGGCGACGACCACGCCGACGAGCACGAACCAAGGAACTGACTATGACCAACCCCCACCTGGCGCTGCGCGCCGAACAGGCGCTCGTCGGCGCCCTGCTGCACGAGCGCCTACTGCTCGACGAGATCGCCTACCTGCCCCCCGACCGCCTGACCCACCCCACCTACCAGGCAGTCTACGAGCAGATCGCGCGATCCCGCACCGCGCACCCCGACCTGCCGAGCGCCCACCTGCCCGAATTCATCGCGCAACGCCTCGACCTACCCGGCGTGGACGCGGCCTACCTACGCACCCTAGCCGACGGGTGCCCCGAGCCCGAGGACATCGCCGTGTACGCGCGGATGGTCCAAGAGACCCACGTGCGCGCCACCCTCGCCGCGCACGCTCCCCGTCTGGCCGCGAGCGCCGGCCCGGTGCGCGGCGTCGACGACCGCCTCGACCACCTCGACCGCCTCGCCCAAGCCCTCACCCGACAGAGCCGCGCCGCCGCCGACTCGGCCGACCCCGCACCCACTATCACGACCCGCGCCCTCGACGCCCACACGCGCTATGAACCTCCGCTCGACGAGCGCGCACGGCGCGAAGAGCTCATCCTCGCCGACCTACTCCAGCACCGCGGGCAAGTCGCCGAAGTGGAAACCTGGCTCACGCCGGAGATCTTCGCGCCAGGCCCCCGCCGTGAGATCTACGAGACGATCCTCACCGTCGCCGAGAACGGCGAACCCATCAGCGAACTGACCGTGGAATGGGAACTGAGCCGCCGCAGCGCCACGGCAGACCCGGCGGCCACCGCCCCGCGGCCCGACGAGCCCGCACCCGCCGCCCGGCACAGTACTGACACCTCCACACCCGACTACCTCGCACGACTCGTCGTCACAGCGGTCGTCGTCGGCGCTGCGGTGGATCTGGGCAACCAACTATTCACCGAAGACCTGCGCGCTTCCTTGGCGATCGACGCCGTCAGAACCCTTACGCGCAACGGACAGCCGAACCCGACCACCACACCATCCTCCGCGTCGACAGTCAGCCCGCGCCAGACCGTGACACTCACCCAGCCCGATCCGCAAACCAGCGCCTCGGCACCGCTCGTCCAACCGCCGCCGCAGGCCGCCGAACCCGACCAACCCAAGCCGCGGCCGTAAGGACTGGTGACAATGGATATCGGCGCCAGCGCCCAGCCCCAGGCTCCCATCGGGGACGTCGTCCCGGCAGCCGAAGCAGCCCAGAGGCAGGCACACCGAGCAACGCCTGCTGTCAGCCTCAGCGACATGCGCACAGCTATTACCACGGGACAGGCACGCCCGCTCGGCAATACGGTCACTGACATCGTGCGCTACCGGTCGGCATGGTGGCTCTACGATCGCGACGGCTGGTTCCAAGCCGACGACCCGGACCTCATCGCCGACCTTGACGCTGCCGCCCAGCTTATGGCCGCAGCAGATCGGCAGGTTCAGCGAAGATCGCCGACGGGCTGACGTCGACGATGGGATCTGAACCCAGAGTGCCGGGGCAGGGAGACCTCCCCTCCGTCCCCAGCCGGTGACAGCTCCGGGATAGGGACGGAGGGGAGGGGTCTAGGGTGGAACTACGCGGCAGCGCCGTGAGGTGCGGCGGCTACCGGTGTGTGGCGGCGAGGGCGTACACCAGCTGCGCGTTGCCCGTGCCCAGCCCGCTGGCCAGGTCGTAGCCCGGCTCGGCTGTGTTGCCCGCGACCCCGGAACCGGCCAGCGTGTTGTTGCCGCTGGTGATGTCCACCAGGCCCGAGCGCGCTCCGTAGCCGTAGCGTGAGTACAGGCAGTACAGCGCGTTGTTCACGTTGCCCAGCCGGTGCCCGGCGAGCTGGTCGGCCAGCGCGACGAGGGCCGCGAACTGCGGAGACGACGCGCTGGTGCCTCCGTAGATGTGCCAACCGGTGGCGTTGCCCGCGAACGAGGTGTAGATCCACCGGCCCCCGTCCACGGCCGAGGACCACGAGATGTCCGGCACGCCGCGCTGCGAGCCGACCACCGAGCTCACCGCGTTCTGGTACTTCGGCCGGGGGAAGACCGTGGACTTGCCGCCGCCCGCCGCGCCCCATGCATCGTTCCACACCGCGTCCGGGCTCAGCCGGTTGCCGGCGTCGTCCAGGAACAGCTGCGAGCCGCCGGCCGAGGTCACGTCTGTGTCCGAGCCCGGCCAGATCACGGCCGGAGTCGGCAGCAGGCTGACCCCGTCGTCCGCGATGCCCGCCGACCCGGTGTCACCGGAGCCGGCCACCAGTGTGGTCCCGTGCGCGCTCAGGTCCTTGAACGCGTAGCGCAGGTCCAACAGGCTGGAGTAGTCGCCCTGCGCGAACCCCGGGAACGTGTTCTCCGTGGCCCCGAACGACATGGTGACCACGTCACCGGTGTTGCTGTCGGCCAGCTTCTTGAGCGCGTTCATGATCTCGGGGAAGCCGGTCACCCCCTCGGTCTCGGGGACCGGGGTCTCGGACAGGATGATGCGCGCGCCCGGGGCGAACTCGTGGATGGTCTGCACGTCCAGGTCCACCTCCCCGCACCAGCCGGGGAAGTTCGGGTCGGTCGCGTCGTACGGGGGCACCTGGCCCGCGAGCTGGACGATGTGCACCGTCGTGCTGGGTATGCCCCATTGCGCGCTGGCCACGTCCAGGTCGTGCTGCACGGTCGGGCAGCCGAGCGAGTCCGCGATCACGACGGTGCGGCCCGCGCCGGTGATGCCCCGCGCGTAGAGCGCGTCCAGGCCGTACGCGGCGATCAGCTGCTGCGGTGAGTAGCACGCGCGTCCCAACTGCGTTTCGCACTGCGAGGTGGGCAGCGGGCTGGGGACCGCACGCTTGTCGATGTGCCCGAGCGACGCGGGCACCGGGCGCACGGTGCCCGACGTCAGGGTCTGCGATCCATGCGTGGCCGTGGTCGCTGCGGCGGTGGCCACCGCGGGCACTGCGGTGGTTATGGCACTGGCCACCGCGAGGGCGACCGGTGCAGCGGTCATTAATCGTGTTCTCAAAAGGGTTGCTTCCTATCCCGAAGGTTTGTTGAAACGCCCGTGGGCGTCATATTCGGAGGTGCTAGAGCACTATCCATAAACCGCCCGATATATTCCCCAGTCGCGGCGGCGGCATGACGTTAGCGTAGAAAAAGCGGCGTACGCAACATGGGGAAAAGTTGAGTCAAGACGCTTCCGTGTCTCAGAGTCCTGGTGTAGTCGCGCAAGCATTTGACCAGGGAAAATGGAACAGGGCACGGCCCATTGCAACAGGCCGCGCCCTGCAAAAGAAGCGCATGACAAACCGAGGCTCGGCTGCGGAATTTAACTCACGAGCCATACCTGAATATGAGCGCGACGGGCTATCTCATCGCGATTCTTGGTGCCCTGACGTAGATTAAGAACCCGGGAAACCGAAGATCTTCTCGAACAACGCCGGTCCCTCCGGTAGCCAAAACAGCGCTGCCGGACCAGGCGCCCTGAGCGCTCCGATCAACTCGCGGCACATGAGCGAACGTCTGATGCTTATCGCCCTGCGGACGCACCGTCGTCGCTCTCGCAGTCGGGCCGCCGCAGGACTCGTGCCAACGTCCGCGAGAGCGTCGCGCTGTCGATTACCGTGATCAGCCAATCGTTGTCCTCCTTGTAGTGGTGCATGTGAACAGTGGGGTGGTCCCTCCCCGCCGCCACTGGGCGCGGCCGGTGCGGCGGCCGTAGCCCTCTGACCCTCAACAGAGGCCGCGGGGAGGGAGTCTGTGGCGTCAGTCCGCGCTGACGTACGCGCCCGAGAGGTATTCGCGCACCGCCTTCGCGGGCACCCGGAACGAGCGGCCGACACGCACCGCCGTCAGTTCCCCGGAATGCAACATCCGGTAGACGGTCACCTTCGACACGCGCATCACCCCGGCGACCTCGCCGACCGTGAGAAAGTTCAGGCCGTCGAGTTCGTCGGCCGGTGGGGCGTCAGTCAGTTGTTGCGAGCTCACGGCGAGCGCCTCTCCTGAGCGGTGAACCACTGTGCTGGTCGGCCGGGCGGGATCGCTAGTGTCCGCGTGCCGTCGCGGCCAGGCCGAGGGCGAGGCTGACGGCGCCAAGGACGGAGTTGAGCACGATCAGCCACTGGTAGACCGGGGTTAGGGTGACCGCCGCGCGCGGGGCGTCGCGGCCGTCCTCGCGGAGGTTGTGCCGGTCTGGGTTGAGCGGTTTGTTCACAATGCTCCTTCGTTGGTCGTCGAAACGTGGCCCGCAGCGCCGGGCGGAGGCGCAGCGGTGGCGCTCATATCGCCGCGGTCAGGTCGAGTTCGGCATCGATGATCAAGTGGTCGGACAGTTTCCCGTCCGGGTCCGGGTGCGCCCGGTAGGCGCGTGGGGTGTGAGCGAGGCGGCTGGAGAGGTGGAAGCGGTCGCAGCGCAGCGGCGCGCGGTCGACGAACCCAGCGGTGGGTTGCCGGTCGTCGAGCGCGGCGGCGACGTCCACCATCCCCGCGCTGCGGAACAGTTCGGCGGGGGACTGCGGGTCGCCGGGGGTGCCGTAGCGTAGGCGCCGGGCCGGGTCCATGTGCGAGCGGTCGGGGGCCTCCTCGGCGTTCGCATCGTCCTGGAAGTCGCCGCCACCGATCACCAGGAGGCCGTCGGCGGCCAGTTCGAGAGTGGCGTATGCCTCGGCGGTGCGGATCGGGGGCACGAACGGAGAGAAGTGCGCGGCGACCAGCCACAGCCGTTCGCGCAGCCCGTCGAGGCTCACCTCGACGCGGGCTTGGCCGTGCCAGAACGGCTCGCGCACGATGTGGTGTTCGCGCACATCGCGGAAGCGGCCGGGGCGCAGCCAGATCACCACGTTGCAGTCGTGCCGGGGCGCGGGAGCGACGAACGGGTTCATCCCCAGCCGGTGCGCGGCGTAGCCCAGCAGCTGGTTGTCGTCGTCCAGCCACCCTTTCCCCTCGGTGGACAGGACCACGTCCAAGTCGAGCTCGGCGAGCAGATCGAGCTGGGCGTCGAGCCGGTCTAGGCTCCTGACCCTGTCGGGGCGGGTTTCGATCCCTCCGTCCAGGTGGTTGATCGCGCTGATCCTGATCATTGTTGGGGTCACGGGCTTGCTCCGGTTCACGGTGTCAGAGGGCTGGATGACCAGCCGGGTAGTGTCATCGCATGGCGAGCGCGGCCGGATTCAGGCGAGCGCACGGCCAGTCGTGGTCGGTCAGGTGCCGGGCCGCGGTGACCACGGCGAACTCGGTCACGGCCGCCGCGGCCGGGGCGTTGGCCAGGATGCGGTCCGGGCGCCCGGCGACCTGCTTGCCCGGCCAGTGGCCAGTGGTGCGCGCAGGCGGCTCACGCGGGATGGCGAAGGCAAGTGCGTCCGTCTTCGGGTCGGCGAGGTCACTGATCCCGGCGCTCCGCAGCAGATCGATCGGCGCGGTGTCGGGGATGCGGGTGCCGAGTCGGGCGTAGCGCACCAGCATGTCGCGGGATGCGCCGGACAGATCGGTGTGCTCGTCCTCGGTATTGGTGTCGCCGAGCAGCACCGCGGGCTCGCTCGCCGCCCCGTAGTCGGTCAGCTCTGCGATCTCCAGCAGGCGGCGGGTCGGGTTGCGCGGGGACAGGTGCACGCTGGCGACCCGCAACCGACCCGCTGGGACGCCGTCGTGTGCGTCCCAGACCACCACGGCGTGGGTCACGCTGTGGTGCCAGATCCCGCCCGAATACACCCGGTGCTCGGCGATGCGCAGCGGCGCGCGCACGAACACGGCGGTGTGCATTCGGGTGCGAGGGCTGATCCCGAGCACCCCGCGCATCCCAAGCAGTTCCTCCGCTTGGTGGAAGAGCCGATGGTCGTTTTCGTCGAAGTACAGGCATTCCTGGGCGGCGAAGACATCTGGGCGGATCTTCGCGGCGATGTCCATCAGGTCTGTGACACGGACCTCGCTGCGACTGCGGCCGATCCCGCCAGCCAGTAGGTTGCCAGACAGCAGCGTGAGCGACCTGACCGCGGGAGAAATCGCCGCGGTCGCCGCGTCGGTCACAGGTCCAGTCCCAGTTCGCGCGGCAGAAGGGTGATGTTCCCGATCACCCGCACTGCCCCGGCGGCCACTAGGTGGCGGTTGTCGAGCGCGCCGTTCGCGTCGCCGGTTACCCACACTGCACGCATCCCATGCTGAATGGGTCCGGCGATGTCCGTCATTGGGTTGTCGCCGACGTGCACGACGTCCCAAGGTTCGCAGCCGCCGGTGATCTGCCGCGCCGCAGTCAATAGCTTGCCGTAGAACAGAGGGTCCGGTTTGCCGCAGCTCAGATCCTCCGACAGCAATACCGCACCGAAGTAATCGAGCAGGCCCGCAGTTTCGAGTGAGGGGCGGCGCGGCTCGGTGGGCTGGTTGTTAGAGGAAAGGATTGCCAGGATGCCGTGCGCGTCGTGCAGGTAGCGGATCATCTCGGCGGCCTCCGGATACACTGGCTGGTCGCGGCGGGCGCCGTCTGGATCGGCGCTGCTATTTGGCGCGAGCGTCCCGCCGTAGTCGTAGGCGATCACTCGTGGCTTGCGGGACCATGGGTTGTCAAAGGGGTCGGTCACTGCTCTCGTTCTTCCTGGTCATGGGCGGGACGGTTGTCGGCGCGGCACGGCGCTGATGCTCGTGTCCTGTGGCACAAGCGCGCTTGTGCCCTGCGGTGGGTCACCGGTACGTCAGGCACACCGGATGCGGAAGGCTGATTGGGCGGGGCGTGCTGTCTTCGGCCAGATCCGCGGTGCGATACGTAGTTGGCGATTGGTGCTGGTGCTGTGCGCAGTTCTCGCCGCACGGGGTTGCTGGCGTGCTTCACGGCTCGCGGCGTCAGCGAACGCGGCTGGTCGGATGGCGTATCAGGCTTGCTCGATGTTGGGCGCGCCGTCCCGCAGGCTGGGTACGGGGCGGCACGCGGGCCACAGGCCGGGCAGCTTGCTGGGGAAGCCGGCCGTGGCGGGTCGGTCCGACCCCGAGCGGGGAGGGCGCGGCGGTGTTGCGTCGCGCGCCGGGACATGATGAAGGACATTAATGTCATTGCCATGTGTGTTATGGGCGAGGTGGACAGCTGTATGTGGACACCACCCGCGACGGCGCCGCGAAGTTCGTTGGTCACGAGTCGCAACCTTCGACGACGCGGGCAGCGTCGTCTGGAACTCGCGCCAGCAGTCCGGAATCCAGGGTGAGGACGGCCATCCCGGCGCGTTGTGCCGCCTCGATGCCCTGCGGCGCATCGTCGACCGCGAGGCAGCGCGCCGCAGGCACGCCGATTCTGTCTGCGGCGGCGAGAAAGAGGTCTGGCGCGGGTTTTCCCTGTGCCACGTCTTCGCGCACGAGGACGGCCGCGAAGAGCCCGGTATGGCCGAGGGCGTCGAGCCCGGGATGTACGAGCGCCCCGGAGGTGCCCGAGGCGATGGCGCAGGGTATGCCGTGCTCTACGGCGAGGCGGACAAGATGCAGGACCGATGGGACCGGCTCGATGCGGTCGAGGCAGCCCAGCAGCTGGCTTCGCGACGCCGCGATGATCGCGTCGTGGTCGAGGTGGGATGCGTCGGGTAGCTCGCCGAGTAGATCGCCGATGCTTAATCCCGTCCGCGCTCGGTACCAGGCGGGGTCGAGCTGTGATCCGTGGAGGGCAAGTGCGCGGGTAAGCGCCGTTTGGCGGGCCGGGCCTGTGTCGGCGAACGTCCCGTCGTAGTCGACTATGAGTCCGCCGGCCTGGGCCAGCATGTCGGCGATGAACCGCTGGATCGTGTCAGGCGAGGTCACGTCGAGCCCTCCGGATCGGGTGCTGGTGCGCCTCGGTTCGGCCGGTCTGCCGGTACGGAGGGCGCTGCTGTGGCAGGCTCGGTCTGGGCCGCCGGATCAGCGGTTGGCGTGTCGCCGTCGACGAGTGCAGAGGTGTTGATGTGATCAAGCATCTGACCGCGTCCGTGTTCGTGTTCGCCCAGATCGAGGGCGAGTTGCGGGTGGCGATGGTGCAGCAGCCGCGCCTGGGCAAGCGGATGATCCCGGGCGGGCATGTCGAGGACAATGAGACGGCGGCCGAAGCCGGCGAGCGGGAGACCGAGGAGGAGACGGGTCTGCGCGGCGTGGAGCTGCTGGAGCCTGCGTGCCCCGATCTGCCGGCGGGGTATCCGCATCCGCGTATGCCGCAGCCGTGGTGGGTCAGTGAGCTGCGGGTTCCTGCGGATAACCACCTTGGCGAGCCGCATGTGCACGTCGACCATGTCTTCGTAGCTCTGGCTGATCTCGACCAGCCGGCGGGCGCGGGGGTGCACGAGACGGTGTGGATGAGCTTGGAGGAGCTGTTGGAGCACCCGGACGTGTTCGAGGACACCAAGCTGTTGGCCAAGGAGCTCTTTCCCCGCATCGCTGGGATCGTGGCGGTGGGCGCCATCTGACCGGTCACGGCGCTGTCGCAGCCGTGGCGGGGTGACTGCCGAATCGGCATGCGCCGTCGGCGCAGGTCCCGGGTTGGCCGTGCCACGGCTGCGACAGACAGGCCCGGTCGGCGTTGCGGGCTTTGGTGATCCAGTCGCGCATCTGCTGAACGGCGCCGTTCTCGTCCACGGTGCGCCGGTCGAGGATGCGGATGCGGTCTGGGGCGTCGGTTGCGAGGGTGAGGTACAAGGCGGCTGCGCGTCGCTGCAAGCTGCGGTCCGCGGCGCTGTAGGTGAATGTTCCGCGCTGCTCGGCGCGCTGCATCGCCCGGTCTGGATCGTCGATGATCAGGATCGTGAGATCCGGCAGCGCGCGCCACGTCGCGGCGAACTCCAGCAGAGCCCTGGCGCGTGCGGTGGCTGCCGTGTCGGAGGATTCCGTGAGTAGCGCCTGGTAGATGGCGGTGGTGTCCAGGCCGCGGCCCTCGATCACCAGCCTGCCCTCGGCGAGCGCGGGATGGGCGATGTCCAGGTCGTAGGCTTTGATCGCGAACAGCAGCAGTGCCTCGGTACCCGGCGTTCCGCTACGCAGGAACATGTCGCCGTCGGCCGTGTCGATCAGGGCGTGCAGTAGTGCGCGGCCGAGGTCGTCGCCGGTTTTCCGGGCGGAGAACTCCTCCAGGACCAGGGGCGCGCCGCGGCCCGATGCTGGGAGCAGGGTTCTGAGGCGGTCGGTCAGGTAGGTCTTGCCGACGCCGTTGATGCCCTCGATCGAGATCAGCGTGCCGCGTGTGCACGGCGGGTTCGGCACGGTGGACACAGGGGCCTCCCACTACACATCGAAGATGGTTTCTTGGACGGGTTTGGTCGCCTTCGCCGTGTAGCCTGCGACGGTCATCAGGCCAGTTAGGTCGTGTGGGTCGCCGCGTTGATCGGCGAGAGCCAGGAGGCGGGCGAGCACCGCGACGGTGACCCGGACGTCTGCCATCGCGCGGTGCCGGTCGGGCGGTCGCGCGATGCCGAAATGGGAGAGCAACCAGTCCAGCGAGTGGCTGGGCAGGTCCGGCTGGAGGCGGCGGGAGAGCTTGACGGTGTCGATCAAGTGGGTGTGCGCGAGCACGGGGCAGGCGCCGCGCTGTGCGTAAATCAGGTTTCCCTCGACGCTGGCGTTGTGGGCGACCAGCAGGTACGGCGGGGCGGTCAGCAGGTGGTCGAGTTGGGCGAGGACCGCCCCGGCGGCGGGCTGGTCCTGGACCATCTGCGGGGTGATCCCGGTCTGCTCGGTGTCGAAGCGGGTGACGGGGGCGTGCGCGGGTGGGCACATCAGCGCCTCGAAGTCGCCGATCTCGCGCGGGGTTGTGCCGTCGAATCGAAGTGCCACGGCGGCCACTTCGATCGGTTCAGGCGAATGTCCAGCGGGAGTGGTGGCTTCGAAATCGATGACCACGAAGGTGGTCGCGCGAAACTCCGGGTCGGCGCTCAGGGGCGGCACGGTCGTTCTCCAGATCGGCTGTGGGGCACAGTTCGCAGCAGGGGATCAGTGCAGGTCAAGATCCTCGGTCTACGGCCGCGATCGGGTCCGCAATGCCGGTCATCGCGTCCATGCTGTGACCTCTTTCTCGATCACCAGGGCCTGGGTGTCGATGCTGTCCTCGTCGTCGCGGTCGGTCAGGATCGGGGCGAGGATCGTGTCGATTACTTGGGCGGCGCCGGGGCAGGGAGCGGCGCCGGGTGTGGCGAACGCGGACCGGGTGTCGCAGGGCACGAGCTTGAACGTGCCGACGCTGTTGGGCACGTGTAGCTCGGCCAGACGCTCGCACAGCCGGCGCGGTTCGGGCAGGTCGATGCGCAGCAGCGGCGCGTAGTGGTTCCAGCGCTCGGCCGGATGGGGTTCGAGCACAGTCAGCCCGGGTAGGCCGGCGACCCGATCGAGCAGGCGCCGGGTCTGGGCTCGGCGGCGGGAGAGCAGGTAGGGAAGGTGGATGGCGTTGAGCGCGGCGATGGCCGCCAAGGGTTCGGCGAGCCGGTAGTTCGCGGCGGCCCGGGACAGCGGAGCCTGTCCGCTTGGGGGCGTCTGCCAGTGGGTGCGGAACGCGCGGGCGAGATCGGCGCGCGTCACATCGCTGGTGACCAGGAATCCGCCTTCGCCCGACCATAGGATCTTGCCGTCCTTGGTGCTGAAGGCGCCGTAGTCGCCGATCGTTCCGGCGGCCATATCGTCACGGGAGCTGCCGACGGCCTGGCAGGCGTCCTCGATCACGACCAGGCCGTGACGGTCGGCGAAGTCGCGCAGGACGGCGGGGTCGCCCATGCGGCCCCACAGGTGCACGGGCATGATCGCCCGGGTGCGTTCGGTCAGTCGTCGCGCCGCGTCCTGGTAGTCGATGTCGAGGGTGTGCGGGTTGCTGTCGACGAACACCGGGCGGGCGCCTGCGGTCAGGATCGGCGCGGCGGACATCACGACCGTGAGCGAGGGCACTAAGACGTCGTCGCCGGGGCCGATTCCTGCGCACGCCAGCGCGGTGTGCAGAGCGGTGGTGCCCGAGGAGACGGCGATGGCGTGCACGCCTCCGAAATACGCGGACAGGTTTTCCTCGAACTGCCCGGCCCAGCGAGATGCGAACGGGTCGGGCATCTGGCTTAGAGCTGCGGCGAGCGCATCATGCAGGTGCCGTTGGTCGCGCTTGTCGGGCGGGATCTCAATCATCGAACCTCCTCCAGACGCAGCATCCGGGGCAGGCTGCGCACGAGCGGGAACATGCTTACGCAGTCGCGCCCGAGCAGCGCGCAGTCGGTGCATGCGGGCCGGTCGGCAAAGAGGGTGCGTGCATCAGCGCCCTTGATCGTGCGGCGCCGCTCGGGTGGAGTCGCGGCGATCCGCAGGTCCGAGGGGCAGTCCCACAACGAGCCGTTGGGTTGGACAAAGAACAGCTGCGCGCCGCCGAAGCAGTCTTCGACCCGGCGCGGGGTCCGGTCGGTGATCGAGGCGATAAACAGGCGCGTGTAGTGCAAGCCCGGCAGCGCGAGTGGCAGGCCGGTGGTGTGAAGGCTGGTCAGCTCGGCGGCGACGCGATCGACCTCCTGCCCGTACGGGGTCAGTTCTCTGTCGAGGGCATGGTCCGGGGAGAGCGAGACCGGCTGGGGCACGTAGTAGTCGCAGCCGAGCTTTACCGCGAGCTCGGCCAACGCGCCGATCTGATTGAGGGTGCGGCGGGAAACCACGCTGTAGATGCCTACGCGCGGCGCGGGTCCTTCTCCTCGTGCGGCGATCAGGGTCCGGATGCCGGAGAGTACGTCGCCGTGAGCGGCGTAGCCGCCGAGCGCGGGACGCAGTTCGTCGTTGACGGCCGCGTCCGTGGAGTCCAGCGATACCGATACCCCGTCCACGCCGAGCTCGACCAGGCGGCCGGCCACGGCCGGCTTGTTCAGCGGTATTCCGTTGGTGGCGATCACCACCTGGCAGCCGGCCGCTTTGATGGTCGCGATCAGATCGAGGGTGTGCGGCCAATCCAGCGGCTCGCCGCCCGCGATCACCACTCGTGCCACCGGAGAGCTGTCGAGGCTGCGGGCGAACGCGAAGATCTCCTCGCGGGTCAGGTCGTCGCGGCGAAGGTGGGACAGCGCGCCCGGGGCGGTCGGCACCTCGGCCCGGTGGGCGGCGATCGTGCCGAAGTAGCAGTATCCGCAGGTGAATTTGCACGTCGATCGCAACGCCCATAGCAGGGTGATGTCACGTGCCATAGTCCGCCCCCGCGTCGGCGTCGATCAGGCTGCGGCACAGCGCGGCGAGGCGGTGTGCGCATTGGTTCGAGGTCATCCCGGTGACGGTCAGCGGGATGTAGCGGTCTGGTTCGATCTCGGCCAGCGCCCGGTAAAGCTCTTCGATGCGGCCGACCAGCTGCCGGTCGCGCAGGGTGAGGGTGATGTTCAGGCGTTGTTCGAACCGGTCGAGGCAGGTATCGCGATCGCCGAGCAGAAGGATTGTGTAGTCGGGCGGCGGGCGGAAGAGCACGGCCTGGCGCAGGATCTGCTGGGCCAAAGCGAGCGCGTCCGCGCCGGAGTCGACCTGCTCGATGATCGCTGCCTGGTAGGCGGCGACCGTGTCGATGCCACGGTCTTCGAGGATCAGGTCGAGGCCGGGTGCGCGCTTCGGGGCGTAGCGCTCGTATTCCCGAGTCTTCAGTGCCAACAGCGCGAGCGTTTCGGCGATGGGGTGGCCAGTGCGCAAATAGACGTCATCGGCTGCGGACAGCGCACTGATCAGCCGTCCGGGCAGCGTGTCCGGATTCTGGTCGGTCAGCTCGCCCAGCCGTAGACATCCGGGGCCGAGCAGCGGCGTAGCCGCCTTGATCGCCGTCGTCTTGCCGACGCCATTGATGCCTTCGACGGTGATCCACAGCGGCGAGATGGGCGCGCCCGCGTCGGGGTGCGCCGGAGCGGCGGTCGTCGCGGTCGCGGTCACATTGATTTCCGGGCGACGTAGAGGATTTCGGTCGCCACCTGCGGGGCGCAGGTTGCGGCGATCGTGCCGAGGAGTGCGGCGGGCACCCGTGAGGCGAGGTCGTAGTACCAGGCGGCGGCGCTGTTGCCGTAGCGAGTGGCCAGGGCGGTGGCGAGGGTTTCTGGCTGGTCGGGTGGCAGCAGTCCGATCTCGTATTCGACGGCGAGTCCGACGGATTCCAGTGCGTCGAGGGTTTCCTGCCGGGACCATTCGTAGACGTGGACCCGGTGTTGCAGTGCCCGGGGCGGATCGCCCGGGGTGGCCGGCGTGGACAGGTAGAGCACGCCGCCGGGGCGTAGCGCGTCGGCGGTGTGTCCCAGGCTCGCGGCTCCCAGCGGGCCGGGAAGGTGTTCGAGCGCTGAGGTGTAGATCGCAAGGTCGACCTGGGGGACGGCGAACGGCTCGGACACGTCGCAGTGGACGAACTCGACTCCGAACTGTTCGCCGTAAACGGCGCGGCAGCGCTCAAGCATCTTGTGCGCCTCGGAGATGTTCTCCGGCGAGATGTCCAGGCCGATGTATCGGAAGATCTGCGGGGCGTAGCGGTGCAGCAGCGGCAGCGCCAAGCCGCGCCCGCAGCACACGTCAAGGACCGTGGCGCCCTCGGGGCAGTGCTCGGCGATCAGCAGGTGTTGCAGAAGGTTCATGATCCCGGTGGGCTTGGCCTCGCCCCGGTGCAGAGCCTCGTAGAAATCATCCATCTGGTTGGCGCTGTACGGGCCGATCATCGGGGTGCCGGGTCGGGTGGTGTACTGCTCTGGCAGCGTGGGTGCCGGGTCAGTGGCGGTCATGGCTGCGCCTCCCAGGGGAAGACCACCCATCCTCGGGTGGTGAGGGCCGTATATGTGGGGACCTCGGATCTGGACAGGTCCGGGTCGAGGTTGGCTTGGTTCGAGACGCACACTGCGGTGCGTACACGGGCCGCGCCCGCGTGCGATGCCAGCGCGGCGGTAGCGCGCACCGTATGGCCGGTGCCCGCGACGTCGTCCACGATCAGCACGTCGAGACCGGTCAGATCGCCGAGCGTGGAGGGATTGCCGACACGCACTTGGGGGCTTTTCGGGGCGTCGATTCCGTCGTGCAGCGTGTGGGTGACCTCGACCGTGCGCAGGTCGCGTACGCGCAGCAGGTGGGCGACGAGCACGGCCGGGATCGCGCCGCCGCGCAGAACGCCGACGACACAGTCCGGTGCGCGGTCTTCGGACGCGGCCTCCGCGAGGCACCGAGCCTGGGCTTCGACGGCGAACCATGACAGACGGCTGGTGTCCGGTTCATCGGCCACGCTGGTCACCCCACAGCAGGATGTGCAGGCGGCTGGTCAGATTCCAGCTGTGTTCGAGGGCTGTGTCGGCGAGCTGGCGCATACCGGAGACGACTTCTTCGGGTGAGGTGGCCTGCGGCATTACCCACACGGGATGAAGTCCGTAGGCGTCTTGCAGCGCGGCGATCTGCGCGGCGTCGTCTGCGCCGCAGGCCACGAACTTGAACACGGCCTTGCCACTGGTGACGAACGCGGTCAGTGCCGCGGCGTCGATCGGCCTGCTGCCTAGCCCGGCGTTGCGCAGCTTCGGCGAGACGTTGTACCGCTCGATCAGGTCGGTCAGCTGTGACGGTGGTGGGATTGTGCCGTTGGTTTCCACCTCGATGCATCGGCCTGCCGCCCGCAGCAAAGTCGCCAGGTCGGTGACCGCCTCGGCTTGCAGCAACGGCTCACCGCCGGTGATCACGACCAGGTCGGTGCCGAGGGCGAGGAGTTGGGCCGCGACGGTCTCGACGGTGACGCGACGGGTTTCGGCCGCCTGATCGTGGCGGCGCCAGTCCCAGCTGTGCCGAGAGTCGCACCAGGCGCACGCGAGGTTGCAGTCGGCCAGCCGCAAGAACGCTGCGCGCTGCCCGGCGGATGGTCCCTCGCCCTGGAACGTTGGACCGAACAGCTCGTTGACCAGTAGATATCCGGCCTGCTGTGCGGTGGTTGCCAGTGTCAGCGTCACGATGCGCTCTCCCTGCACGATGCGGGGAGGTATTCGGCCCAGCTGCTGGCCGTCTCGCTCACGCGGACGCTGGCCAGCTGCCCGTTGAGGTCCGGCGCGAGATGGCGCTCGAACCAGTCGGCCAAGTGACGGGCGAGCAGTTCGCTGGTCGGGTTGCCGTCGAGGGCGCTGTTCAGGTCGCTGTGGTCCAGCGATGCGGCGATGTAGTCGCCCAGCGGCTTCAGCTCGGCGAAGTCGTCAACGAATCCGGTCTCGGTCAGCTGCTCGCTCTCCAGGACGATCTCGACGCGGTAGCTGTGACCGTGGGTGCGGGCGCACTTGTGTTCCTCGGGTAGGCCGCTGAGGCGGTGCGCGGCCTCAAACGTGAAGGTCTTGGCGATGCGGTACACGGGTTGGCTCCGTTGGTCGGTGCGAGTCGCGCTAACGCGCGGCCACGTCGGCGAGGTATGTGCCGGCCTTGATGGGGTCTAACAGCCAGTCGGCGAAGTCGTCCGGGGTGGAGAAGTCGTTGGCGAACCGGTCGGCGATCTCCTGGTGCTGAGCCGCAGCGCCGAGGATGTCCAGCACGTGCGGGGGCGGTGGGGCCAACATCGCGTTCGTCCACGTGGTGCAGACGGCGACCTTGGCCCAGAACGAGTCGAACGCGGCCTGCATGAATGCCTGGTCGTAGGGGCGGTCGCCGTGCGCGAGGATCGCAGTGAGGTAGGCGTCTGCGGCGCGGGAGGCGTTGTTGCTGCCCTGGCCGGTGATCGGGTCGTTGGCGACGACGACGTCTGCGATGCCCAGCGCGAGGCGTCCGGAGGGCAGGGTTGCGATGGGTTTGCGAACCACGGGTGCGTAGCGGCCGACGAGGGTCGCCCCGGCGTCGGTAAGCTCGGCTGCGGCACAGCGCTCGTATTCCCATGGGGCGAATTGGCGGATCAGCTCAAGGGTGTGCGCCAGGTGCGCCCCGGGATCGTCTGCGAGCTGGTCGAAGGTGTCGAGCGGGCCGCCGGGAATGCCTTCCCAGAACAGGATGTCGCAGGTTCCCGACGTGGTGACTGCGGGGATGACGATCAGCTCGCCGACGGTGGGGATCAGGTCGAGGCGCACGGCGGTGGTGTCGGGATGCTCTCCGCGAGGCTCTACTCCGTGGACGTAGGCGACCGCGAGGGAGCGCTGCGCTACGGAGTACGGGGAGAGTTCGGCGTTACGGTCGAACAGCCCGACGATGTCGCCTTTCCCTGCGGCGACGATCACCAGATCGTAGAGGGTGGAGAGGTGGTCCAGGTCGGAGACGGTGGCCGCGTTGATCACGACGGTTCCGCCGCGTTCCGCGAAGAGTTCTAACCAAGCGGCCATCTTCAGGCGCTGGTCGACAGATTGAGCGTACTGACTCAGACGGCCAAGCCAGTTGATAGCGGGGACCTCTTCGGGGCCGGGCACACTGACTCCGAGTCCGTCGATGCGATGTCCGCTCTCTGCGGCGGGCCACAGATCCACTCCGAGGGCGCGTCGCTCAAGGTCGAGCGCGGCGCCGAACATGCATTGAGTCGAGGTGACTCTGCCGTCGCGTATCTCGCTGGCGAGGCGCTGACTCATTACTGTCACCTCGTATCCCCCCGCCAATAGCAGGCCATGGGCGAGCTGGAGGCCGGCCTGTCCAGCACCGACGATCAGGATCTTGCGCATCTCTCCCCTTGTTTGCTTGGGCATCAGTGGCTCGGCAGCAGGTTTAGGGCATGGCGGATCAAAGCCCGTAGCGCCTCAAGTACGTCGTGGCGGTCGCGTGCGTCGGCCGCGGTCAGCGGGATGGCGGGCGACAGATCGAGTGCGTCGCGCACCTCGTCCAGTTCATGGGTCAGACGACCGTCGAACAGGTTGACCACGACGGTGAAGGGAATGTCGCCGCGCCGCTCGAAGTACGCGATCACAGGCCAGCTCGCGGCGAGATTCCTCGTATCGACCAGCACGATCGCTGCTAACGCGCCGCGGGCCAGGTCGTCCCACAGGAACCAGAAGCGGTCTTGGCCAGGGGTGCCGAACAGGTAGAGGGTCAGCCCGTCGTCGACGGCGATGCGGCCGAAGTCCATCGCGACGGTCGTGGTGGTTTTGCCGCGCGCGAGGGAGACGTCGTCGTCCGGTTCCGCAGCCACGGTCATCAGGGCCTCGGTGCCCGCGATCGGGATCTCGCTGATGGCGGCGACGAAGGTGGTCTTGCCCACGCCGAAGGCCCCGGCGATCACGATTTTCGCGGACAGGGCGAGGGAGGCGTCAGAGATTGTCAAGGCCACGCAGCACCCTCTCCAGCAAGTGACGGTCCGGCATGTCGGCGGCCTGTGGATGAATTCGAACCCTGCCTACTGCGGCGAGGTCGCCGACCAGGACGCGGATTACGCCGAGCGGAAGCGCGAGGCCCGTGGCGAGTTCCGCGATCGTGCGCGGATATCGGCACGCCTCGTACACGGCGGCGGTCTCCGGCAGCATCCCGAGCACGCGCCGCGGATCGAACTCGACCGTGCTGATCAGTCGCTCCACGCCGAGAAACCGGTCCGCGGCGGTGCGTCCCCGGGTGATGCCGTAAGGGCGTACTCGCGACGGGCGGCGCGGCGCGTGGAGTCCGTACGTGCGGGTCAC
Organism: Actinocrinis sp.; assembly: GCF_035946395.1. Classification (NCBI taxonomy): domain Bacteria; kingdom Bacillati; phylum Actinomycetota; class Actinomycetes; order Catenulisporales; family Actinospicaceae; genus Actinocrinis; species Actinocrinis sp. The sequence continues at coordinate 7,026 of NZ_DASYZI010000439.1, read as the reverse complement.
GCGACTAGCCCGCCGCGCAACTGCCGGCGCACCTCAGGGGTCAGGAGCGCCCCGACGCGCTGGGCGAACAGCGACATCTCGTAGCTGACCTGGCCGAGCTTCGCGTCGGGCATGGTGATGACCGCCAGCGCGGCGGACTCGCCGAGCGCGGTCACGATGACGTGTCCGTTGCCGTAGCGCAGGATCGACTGCTGGTAGCCCTCGAACCCGAATTCGCGTCCCACTGCGCTGGACAGCGAGTAGACGGCGCTGGCGGTCGCGGCGAACCGGTCGGCTTGGTCGGTTTGCAGGCTGATGGACGCGGCCAGCTTCATGCCGTCGGTGGACAGCACGATGGCGCTGGTCACCCCGGTGGTGGTCGTGGCGAACCTGTCGATGAGGAAGGCCACTTCCTGCGCACTGCCTTCGGCTCTCACTGCTGCTCCCACGGTCCCTCCCACGAGGTCGATGCGGTGTCGTGCGTAGTGGCTGACTCGGTGCGGGCGCGCTGCTCGCCCGCCTCGAAGTCGTTGAGGTCGTCGCGGATGGACTGCGGATCTGGAGGCCGCGCGGACGGCGCGGTCGGCAGCCACGGCCCCGAGGCTTGAGGAGCCCGCGTGCGGCGCGGCAGACCGTTCTTCGTCGTGCCCGTGGCCGGGCTAGCAAGGGTCTGCACTCCCCACCAGTCGCCGCTCGACGACGCGGAGCGCGCCGGTGCGGGCGTAGACGTTGCCGCCGGTGCGGGCGCGATGGCCTCGGGGGAGATGATCAGGTGGCCGGGCAGGGTGACGTAGGCGATGGTCCCGCCCCCGGGCCGGGGAGCGAGCTGGACATAAAGGCCGTGCCGATGCGCGATGCTCGCCACGACATACAGCCCCATCTGCCGCGCTGAGCGGGCGTCGAGCACGGGGGCGGCGGCCAAGCGGACATTGAGCTCTGCCAGCGCCGCCCGCTCGATTCCCAGGCCGGAGTCGGCAATCTGAATCAGCACCGAGCCGTCGCGGTCGGAGTGCCCGGACAAAGTGACGCGGGAAGAAGCTGGAGCGTATGAGATCGCGTTGTCGAGCAGCGCAGCGAGCAAGTGGACCAAGTCGTCCGACACCCCGGGCGGCACGGCGGCGGCAGGCATTGCCGTGAGCTTGACCGGCTCGAAGTCGGCCGAGGCGCACTGCGCGGCACGCGCCACATCCACCAGCGTGACCGGTCCTTCCAACCCGTCGCACACCTGCCCGCCGGCCAGCAACAACAGGCTCTCGGCATACCGCCGCAGCCGGTTGGCGTCGTGGTCGACGGCGTAGAGCGCCTTGAGCGTGTCAGGCTCCACCGCCTCTCGCTCTACCTCGTCGAGCACGCGGATCAGGTGGTAGGTCAACGCCATCTGGCGACGCGCGAGCGTCGACATCAATGCCCGCAACTCGTCGTCCGCACGTGGTGCGGGCTGCTCGAAGTGCTCCTGTGGGATGGGTTCCATCGATTGCCGGGCGGCCTTGCGCCACCGACGTAGCGAGAGTGCCACGGTGCTCTCACCCCCCGCCCGGCGTGGCCGCCAGGATCGGGAGGCGGGCGGCTTCATCGGCTGCTGCCAGGGCGGGGAAGCAGGACGCTGTGATCGCGTCCGCGCACGCCCGACACACAGCGATCGGCATTCCGCATGGACCGGTGAACAGCGTGCCGGTATCGGGGTCGACCAAGCCGCGGCAGTGTGGCGCGACTGCCTGGTGGCCCCAGCACAGGCACCGGCACACCCGCTCGCGATCTGCGGCGGCCACGGGAATCCACGCCATCACCGTGTGACCTGCGGGGTGCACGATCGACTCGATGCGTGCGCCGTAGCCGCTGACGACAGTCAGACCCCTGAACTCCTCGGCCTCCTCGAAATCCTCGGGCACCGGAATCGCAAGTTGCCCGCGGCCCTGGTCCTGCACGGTGACGGTGACCCGGTCCGGTCCGAATGCGTCGGCCCCGAGTTGGAAGGACACGAACACCACCGGGTCCGGCGACTGCGGGCCGTGTTTGACGGCATTGCCGACCAGTTCCCGGACGCTCATCCGCACGGCGTACGCCAATTCGTCGTCCCGAAGTCCCCAGGCGGCGAGGATGTCGCCGGAGACCTGGCCAAGGCTGTGGGCGATGCTTTCGGTGGCGGGCACGCACAGATGGCTGATCCGGAAGGTCGGATCGGTGTTGGCAGTGCCCTGCGGCACGGCGGCCCGGTTGCGGCCGGATTCGCGTGGCGAGGGATTCACTGGGGGCCACCCTCGTTGCCGCCGACGATGATGAGCGCGAGCTTGGCTGCGACCTCTGGCGTGACGCGGCCGAGCAGCACCATCGTTTGACCACCAAATCGGACGGTGGACAGACCGGGCAGGTCACGGGCTGGTTCGAGGCCGGCGCCCGCAAGCGCCTGCGTCAGGGCGTAGACGGCCCTCGATGCCTGGCTGGCCTCCCCGCTCTGCGCGCTGTTCATGCCGTCTCCCGTGCGGCTGTGCGCCAACCACCGAGCAGCCTCTTGGCGGACCACCTGTGAGTCAGCACGCTGTATCCCGCTGTCTGGAGGCCCCTGCCGTGGCGCGTGAGGCGAATGAAGAATTCGGACACGTTGAGCAAACCGCGGATCACTCGGCGTGGGTACGCTGTCAAGCACCGCGATGTGGTGAAAGCGGTGAAAGATCGTGACGGAGCCGAAGGAGCGTTATCAGAGTCATGGCAGAGGGACGCCAGCCCAACCGGAAGCTCGCCGCGCTCATCGCGGAGGCTGGGCTGTCCCATGCCAATGTTGCGTCTGCGTTCGTGCTGGTTGCCTTGGAGAACGGCGCGCACGACTACTCCGCGATCAGCCGCTCCCATGTCACGCACTGGGTCGGGGGAACCCAGCCGTCCGGGGCTGCGCCAGTCTTCTTGTGCGAAGCGCTCTCCCGTCGCCTCGGACGGACGGTCACACCGGAGGACATCGGACTGCGCACACCGGGCGGGTCCTCCGGGATCGAGGTCGATTGGGACAGCGATACGCTGAGCGCGCTGACCGACTTCGCGAATCACGAGGTGGATGTGGACCGCCGCCAGGCGCTCGGAGGTGCCGCCTACTCCGTGGCGGCGCTTGCGCTGCCAAGCAGTTCCTGGTGGACACGGATGGCCCAGCGCGGCTCCGCCCGGTCGGGCGTGGGCACCTTCTCCGTCGGCGAAGGCGACGTCGAGACCGTCCGCGAACTGGTCTCCGCCTTCTCCCGGGCCGATCAACGCCGAGGCGGGGGCCACGCCCGCTCCACCGTCGTGCACTATCTGACCTCGGACGTCGCCCGGCTTCTGCACGGCAGCTACGCGCGTGGGCCAGTACGGCGCGCCATGTTCTCTGCCGCAGGCGAACTCGCCTATCTCGCTGGCTGGATGGCATTCGACAACGGCCAGCACGCCGACGCCCAGGCCGGGTTCCGCATTGCCTTGAAGTTGGCAGCCGAGGCTGACGACCCGCCCCTCGCAGGGCACATCTTGCGTGCGATGGCGCATCAGGCAGTTGATCTCGGCCATGCAAGCAGAGGACTGGAGCACGCTGCCGCGTCTATGGACGGCACCCGCTACACGCTGGCCACTCCCCGAGAGCGTGCCCTTCTCGGAGTCGTCCACGCGCGGGCACTCGCCGCCTCCGGCGACAAGCGCGCCGCGGCAACCGCGCTGCTGAAGGCAGAGCGCGACCTCGCCAACGCCAGTGCCGGAGATGAAGAGCCGGGCCGGGTGTTCTTCTTCGGCGAAGCCAGCCTCGCGCACGAGACTGCCTGCACCCTGCGCGACACCGGTGATCTGGCCGGGGCGCAACGGGAGTTTCGCCGTAGCGTCCGCACCCGTAAGGCGGCCACCTTCACCCGGACCCACGCCGTGACTCTGGGTTATCTCGGCGCCGTACAGGCACGTCAGGGGAGCATCGAAGAAGCCTGTGCCACCTGGTCCAGAGCGCTGGACGCCATGGACGGCATCCACTCGGCGCGAACCCGCGCCGTCGTCGCCAACATGCGCTCGGCAGTCTCGCCCCTGCGACAGCGCGGCATCTCCGCTGTCGCCGAACTGGATGCTCGCGCCAAGAGCTATCTGGCCGCTAAGTAAGCCACCCGACCCACAGTGACCGGCCGCGTTGTCGGTACGCCGCCCAATAAGACGGGAGCCGCAATGCCTGCGGAGACGTTCGAACTCGAAGCCATCGCCCACGTAGTGGGCGGGCGCATCGAGCCCACCGACGACTACTGGGGCGGAACACGCTCGATCATCCGGATCGACGATCCGCGATTCACGCAAGATGCCACGGCCGGACTCTCGGACTTCAGCCACCTTGAGATCGTGTTCCGATTCCACCTGACGGACCCGACGGACTTGAACCTCGGTGCGCGCCGGCCACGCGACAATCCGGACTGGCCGCCAGTCGGCACCTTCGGCCACCGCAACATGCGGCGTATCAACTGGCTCGGAGTTTCCCGCTGTCGCTTGATCAAGGTCGACGGACTGGACCTTCACGTGGAAGAGCTCGATGCAGTAGACGGCACACCAGTACTCGACATCAAGCCATGGTTTACAGAGTTCGGCCCGCGCGGCGAGGTACGCCAAGCCGCATGGACCACCGAAATGCTCGGTGACTACTTCGCGAACCCCGCACAGGGTTAACCGACCGTCTGGAATCGCCAGGCAATTCGAGCGTTGAGCTGCACAGTTCAGCCAGGCGCCGCCCATATCGCCTCCCAGTCGGTGAGTGTTCAGTCATGGCGGATTCACAACCCGCCGCCCAAAAGAGCACACACCGTCAACAGGAGCGGGACAATGAGGTCGACCGAATCAGAGGCGAATCACTTCGGCGGAGGACGAGGAGTTGGTCACCAGCTTTGGGCATGATCTTCGTGACGCGCGGAGATCGTCAGGCATGACGTTCCGCCGCTTCGCCATGCTCGCCGGGTACTCCGAGGGCCACCTGCGAAGCGTTGAGAACGGCAGACGTGAGGTCACGATCGATGTCGTCGACGCATACGATCGGGTGTTGAACACCGGAGGAACGTTCGGCTCTCGGCTGGTGGTCCGCCAGGCCCAGCCCGATGCGGTGTTGATGCCGTGGGACCGCGACGGAACCAGGGCAATCCTTGACGGTCTGCTAGACGGGAGCGATGTGCACCGGCGGTCGTTCGTGGCGGTCAGCGGCGCTGCGCTGATGGCGATGGCTGGTCGGTGGGAGGCGGCACTTGAAGCGCCCGAACCCCTTATAGCTGCGGGCACCAGACAGATCAACCCTTCGTTGGTCGGACACATCGACCAACGACTCGATCATCTGAGACACCTCGACGATGAACTGGGCAGCGGCGACCTCGCGACGCTCGCTCGCAGTGAACTCGCACTAATCGCCCAGCTTCTAAGGGCAGGCAGCTACACCGAGCAGATAGGTAGGCGGCTGTACTCCCTAGCTGCCGAAGCGAGCCGGCAAGTTGCGTGGGATCAATTCGACCAGGACCATCACGGGGTTGCTCAGCGGTACTTCGAGATGGCTCTGCGCGCGTCGGCAACTGCTGGCGATTCGGTGACTGGTGCGTATGCACTCTCATTCATGGCGGTCCAGAGCTATTCGACTGGCCAGGGCCTACAGGCAGTGTCGTTGCTGGAGACGGCACGCAGCGCGGTCAGCGGCAAAAGCACGGCGCGGATGTCGGCGATGCTTGCCGCAAGGTCAGCTCGGGCGCTCTCCAAGACGGGTGATCGGCGGGCCGCCGCGCATATGTTGTATGAGGCGCGCGAGGCCCTGGACCGGGGGCCGCACCCCGATGATCCGGCGACCCTTTACTGGGTCACCGAAGGCGAGGTTGAGATGATCGCGGGGTCGTGCGCGCTCGAACTCGGAGATCCGGCCGAGGCGATACGAAGGTTCGACGCAGCGATCAATGCCGACTACCGCGGGGACGATCTATACCCGCGAAGCCATGCGATTTACCTGGCCAGGGCAGCGGAAGCGCATCTCACGATGCGCGACCTCGATGCGGCTGTGCAGCGGGCAACCCACGCAATGCGTTGCCTCGGTGGAGTCGATTCAGCGAGGTCGACGTCGACTCTGGCAGGGCTTCGGACGAAACTCGGCGGCCACGGTGCGGTCCCGGTGGTGCGCGATTTCCTAGAAGCCACGCGCTGATGGGGTATTGGTCAGTTTGAGTAGCCTTCGCAGGCGAAGAGCGGTCTCTCGCTCGTCAAGCGCATGGATTACCGTCATCCCGAGGGCATGCGCTGGCGGAAGGTTTGCCTCAGTATCGTCGGCGAACACACATGACTCAGCGGGCACTCCGAGGAGTCTGAGGGTGTGCTGGAAGATTGCCGGATCGGGCTTGCGAATTCCGAGTTCGGCTGAGAAGACGACAACATCGAATGTTCCGCGTAGATCGTACGGGGCGTACGGATCGTGCGGCTCGCGCCCGAGCGAGTTCGAGAGTACTGCGGTCCGGATGCCCGCGGCTCGTGCTTCTTTGGCGACCCTCAGCACTTCATAGGCCGGATCGAGCTCGAACAGCAATCGACCCATCAGGTCATCCGCGCCGATCCCGAGCAGAGCTCCGAAGCTCTCGTTCCAGCCGCGTTGGTCGATCTCCCCGGCTTCGAGTTGGCGGTAGAGCTCCGCTCCCTTTGGGTCGGCCCACCCTCTGAGAAACAAACCCGGAGCCAGTCGCTCACGGCTCTCGAAGCGAGAGATCACCTCAACCATGTTCGAGGTGAGGACACCCGCGAAGTCCAGGATTAGACCGGTGAACCGACGCTCTTCCATACCCGCCAACCTTACGCGGCCGTCGTTCGCGCTCAGATGATCGGTACCCTCCCGCAGAAGGTCACCGCAGACAACGACCCCAGCCCAGCGAACCCTGCTCGCGCATAGCTGCTGTTCTGATGCGGCGTTGCGTTTCCGTCCCCCTTTTCGCGGCCAGTTTCCGGGGTCGGCCGGGCGCGTCAAGGGCGCTCCCTTCGGTCGCGTCACTGCGTGACCGGCCTGCGGCCGGCCCTTGACCCGCCCGGCCTCTAGGCCCCGGACCCGGGCAGCTATCA
>NZ_DASYZI010000438.1:0-43954 GCF_035946395.1 Actinocrinis sp. | reverse complement strand
GGCCGAGCACCGCGAACTGCTGGCCGACTACGAGGTCTGGCCCGGCCAGCCGATCCTGCAGACCACCCCGCAGCAGCGCTACGACATCGCCGAGCAGTGGACCGACGAGATGGCCGCGGTGCGCATGGCGTACATGGGCATCGAGGACGAGCTGGAGCCGAGGTGACCGGCCCGGCGACCAGTATCGCAGGGTCCAGCGATGAAGGGCTCGGCGGCATGGGGTCCGGCGGCACGCAGTTCAGCAACACAGGATTCAGCAACACGGGATTCAGCAACACGGGATTCAGCGACGCAGGCTCTGGCAGCACGGAGCTCAGCAACACGAGGTCCGGCAATGCGGGGTCCGGCAGCACAAGGTCCGATAACACAGGGTTCGATAACACAGAGCCCGGCGGCAGACGCCGCGCTGCGGTCGTCCCGGCCGCGGTGATCGCCGGACTCGGCGGCTGGCTGCCCGGCGTGGTCGTCACCAACGACCAGTTGGCCGCGCGGCTGGACACCTCGGACCAGTGGATCCGCCAGCGCACCGGGATCCGGGAGCGGCGGCACGCCGGGCCGGGCTGGTCGACCGGGATGCTCGCGGTCGAGGCGTCCCGGCTGGCGCTCAAGGCGGCCGACCGGACCGAGGTGGACGCGGTCGTGCTGGCCACCACCACCCCGGACCAACCCTGCCCGGCGACCGCGCCGTGGGTCGCCGCAGTGCTCGGGCTGTCCGGCGTCGCAGCGTTCGACATCGCGGCGGTGTGCACCGGGTTCCTCTACGGACTGGCCGCCGCCTCCGGGCTGATCGCGTCAGGGCACGCACGCAGCGTTCTGCTGATCGGCGCCGAGACGTACAGCAGCATCCTGGATCCCGGCGACCGCACCACGACCGCGATCTTCGGCGACGGAGCCGGGGCCGTGGTACTGCGTGCCGGCGACCCGGACGAGCCGGGGGCGGTGCGCCGCTGCCTGCTCGGCAGCGACGGCGAGCAAGCGCAGATGATCCAGGTTCCCGGCGGCGGCTCACGGCAGCGGCTCTCCGGCCGCGTCGCGCAGCCCGGTGACGAGTACTTCCAGATGCAGGGCCGGTACACCTACCGGCACGCGGTGGACCGGATGACCGAGAGCTCGCTGGCCGCGCTGCGGCAGGCCGGCTGGTCGATCGGGGACGTGGACCGGTTCGTCGCGCACCAGGCGAACGCCCGGATCACCGAAGCGGTCGGCGAGCGGCTCGGCCTCGCCGCCGACCGCACGCTGGCGAACATCGCGCGCGTCGGCAACACCGCCGCAGCCTCCATCCCGCTGCTGCTGGCCGAATCGGCGGCGGACGGGACGCTGCGCCCCGGGCACCGCACCCTGCTCGCCGCGTTCGGCGGCGGCCTGACCTGGGGCGCGACCACGCTCGTGTGGCCGGACGTATGCGCCTACGTCGGCACGGCCGACGCCCCCCGCGGAATCTCCCGGCCCCCGGCCGGCACTATCTAAGGACACGGATATGTACGACGAATTCAAGCAGCTGCTGGAGACCTCCTTCCGGGTCCAGCCCGGCCGGGTCAGCGCGCAGGCCACCCTCGAAGAGCTCGAACTGGACTCGCTGGACCTGGTCGAGCTGTCCCTGATGATCCAGGACCGGCTCGGCGCGCGGGTCAGCGACGACGAACTGGCGGACCTCAAGCAGGTCGGCGCGATCGTCGGGCTGATCCAGTCGCGCGCCGCCACGGTCTGACGGCCGACGGCCGACACGGCGATGATGAACCCTGCGACGGCCGGCGGCGGCAACGCGGTCGCGATCACCGGCCTCGGCCTGGTGACCCCGGCGGGCATCGGCGTCGAGCGGTCCTGGGAGCGGGTGCACGCCGGGCTCCCGGCCGCCGACACCGACCCGGTGCTCGCCGGGCACCCGGTCCGGATCTCCTGCCGGGTACCCGGTTTCGACGCCGAGGAACTGCTCGGCGGGCGCGCGGCCCGGCGGTTCGACCCCTTCGTGCAGTTCGCCGTGGTGGCGGCGCGCGAAGCGGTCGCGGACGCCGGGCTCGACCCGCTCGACTGGGACGGCGCCCGCGTCGGCGTGGTGCTGGGCTGCGCCGACGGCGGTCCGGGCACCGTCGAGACGCAGCACGACGTGCTGCGCGGCGGCGGTCCCGACCGGGTCTCCGCGCTGCTGCTGCCGATGCAGCTGCCGAACATGCTCGCCGGGCAGCTGTCCATCGAGTTCGGCGCCACCGGGCCGAGCCTGGTGGTGGCCACCGCCTGCGCCTCCGGCTCGACCGCCCTCGGCGCGGCGGCCGACCTGCTGCGGCTCGGCCGCTGCGACGTGGTGCTGACCGGCGGCAGCGAGGCGATGGTCACGCCGCTGGTGATGGCCGGCTTCGCCCGGATGGGCGCGATGTCGCGGCGCAACGACGATCCGAAGGGCGCGTCAAGGCCCTTCGACGCCGGGCGCGACGGCTTCGTCGCCGGGGAGGGCGCCGGGCTGCTGGTGCTGGAACGCGAGCGGGACGCGCGGGCGCGCGGGGCACGTATCAGGAGCCTGATCCTCGGACACGGCCAGTCCGCCGACGCGCACCACGTGACCGCGCCGGACCCGCGGGGCCGCGGCCTGGAGCAGGCGATCCGCGCCGCGCTCACGGACGCCGCGGTCGGCCCGGACGAGGTGGACCACGTCAACGCGCACGGCACCTCGACCCAGGCGAACGACCTGGTCGAAGCGCAGGTGCTGCGGCGAGTCCTCGGCCCACGGCCGGTGGTGACCTCGACCAAGGGCGTCACCGGGCACCTGTTCGGCGCGGCCGGAGCCGTCGAGGCCGTATTCACCGCGCTCACGCTCGAACAGGGGCTGATCCCGCCGACGGCCAACCTGGCCAACCCCGACCCGCGGATCGACCTGGACCTGGCGAGCGTGGCGACCCCGTCCGGGCCGAGGGTCGCGCTGAGCACCTCCGCGGGCTTCGGCGGCCAGAACGCGGCCCTGGTACTGGCAAAGGCTTGAGACATCACCGAGTTGACAAGGCAGGTGGAGATGACCGCACCGACCCTCGCCGGCACCAACGGCCACGCGCCCACAGCTCAGAGCTCGAACACCCGGGGCTCCCCGAATTCCCCGGGCTCCCGGGGCACCCGCGACGCGCGGGAGCGGATCGCAGGCCTCGTTGATCCGGGCTCCTTCGTGGAGTTCGGCAGCGAGGCCACGCACCGCGCCACCGCGTTCGGCATGGAGCGCAGGCGCCCGCCCGGCGACGCCGTCGTCACCGGCTGCGCCCGGATCGGCGAACGTCCCGTCGCGGTGTTCGCGCAGGATCCCACCAGCCTCGGCGGCTCGCTCGGCGAGACGCACGCCGCGAAGATCGAGCGGATGGCCGGCTGGGCGATCCGCGCGCGGACCCCGCTGGTGGGCCTGCTCGACTCCGGCGGCGCGCGCATCCAGGAGGGCGTGAGCGCGCTGGACGGCTACGGCCGCATCTTCCGCGCGAACGTCGCGCTCTCCGGCCGGATCCCGCAGCTGAGCGTGGTGCTCGGGGCCTGCGCCGGCGGCGCGGTGTACTCCCCCGCCCTCACCGACATCGTCATCATGGCACGGGACCGGGCCAGCATGTTCCTGACCGGGCCGAAGGTCGTCAAGGCGGTCACCCACGAGGACGTGACAGCAGACGAACTCGGCGGCGCCGATGTGCACTCCCGCCGCTCCGGTGTCGCGCACCTGGTGGCCGACGACGCGCCGCACGCGCTCGAACTGGCCCGCAGGGTCCTGAGCTACCTGCCCGGCTCGTGCTGGGAACCCGCGCCGCGGCGCGAGCCGGCCGAGCCGGGGCCGCTGCCGCGGATCCCCGAGAACCAGCGCCACGCCTACGACGTGCGCACGGTCATCAGGGGTCTGGCGGACGCCGGGGACTTCCTGGAACTGCACGAACGCTTCGCCCGCAACCTCGTCGTCGGCTTCGCGCGGATCGAGGGCGGACCGGTCGGCTTCGTGGCGAACCAGCCGCAGGCGCTGGCCGGGGTGCTCGACATCAACAGCGCGGAAAAGGGCGCCCGCTTCGTCCGGCTCTGCGACGCGTTCGGCATCCCGCTGGTCGCCCTGGTGGACACCCCCGGCTTCCTGCCGGGCACCGGGCAGGAGACCGGCGGGGTGATCCGCAAGGGCGCGAAGCTGCTCTACGCCTTCGCCGAGGCGAGCGTGCCGCGCGTCACCGTGGTGCTGCGCAAGGCCTTCGGCGGCGCGTACATCGTGATGAACTCCAAGTCGCTCGGCGCCGACGCCGTGGTCGCCTGGCCGAACTCGCAGCTGGCCGTGATGGGCGCGCAGGGCGCTGTCGACGTTATCTACCGCCGCGAGCTCGAAGCCGAACCCGGGCGCCGCGACGAACTGACCTCCCACTACGAGGCGGAGGCGATGGCCCCCGGGATCGCGGCCGCACGGCTGTCGGTCGACGAGGTCATCGAGCCCGAAGACACCCGCCGGTTCCTGGCCGAGACGCTGCGCGGCCTGGCCGGCGCCGACGTGCCGCGATTCCGGCACGACAACCTTCCGCAATGAGCGGCTCGGGACACGGGGACCGGGCTCGCGTGCCGACGGCCGTCGTCTGGCGGCGTTCGTCGGTCGCCGCAGGACCGCTGCGCCTCCCTCCTGCGCCCCGCCACGCTCGGCCCCGACCCGCGAGCCGGTCCGGCCCCCACGTCCCGAGCCGCCCAAGTCCCGAGCCACAGCCACCCGAGTCCCGGGCCTGATCCCGGGCGACGAATGAATGGAGCGCACCACATGGCGACCGCCACGCTCGACGCCCAGGACCAACGCCTGAGGCGCACACTGAGCACCCCCAAGATCGTCTTCCTGGTCATCGCCGCGGCCGCGCCACTGGCCGCGATGGTCGGCACGATCCCGCTGGCCTTCGCCATCGGCGACGGCCCCGGCGTGCCGGCGATGTTCGCCTTCGCCGGCCTCACCCTGCTGTGCTTCTCCGTCGGCTACGCCGCGATGAGCCGCCGGATCGTCAACGCAGGGGGCTTCTACTCGTACATCGGCGCCGGCCTCGGCCGGATCCCGGCGGTCGGCGGCGGCCTGGTCGCCGTGATCGCCTACAACACCGCGACGGTGGGCCTGGCCGGCGCGTTCGCGTACTTCGCCCAGCTGATCGCGGCGTCGCACGGCTGGAACATCCCGTGGGAGTGGTGGGGCGCCGGCGGCATTCTGCTGATGGCGGTCATGGGCTACCGGCAGATCGACCTGAGCGCCCGGGTGCTCTCGATCCTGATGACCGGCGAGGTGGGCATCCTCGCGGTGCTCGACGTCGCCATCCTGGCGCGCAAGCACGGCGCGACGTTCCCGGCCACCTCCTTCGCCCCGCACACCGTGTTCGCCGGCGGCATCGGCGTGTCGATGATGTTCGCGTTCATCTCGTTCATCGGCTTCGAGTCGGCGGCGCTCTACGGCGAGGAGTCGCGCGACCCGAAGCGCAGCGTGCCGCGGGCCACCTACTTCTCGGTGATCATCATCGCGGTCTTCTACGCCCTCACCAGCTGGGCCGCGGTCGGCGCGGTCGGCCCGAAGAACCTACAGAACGTGGCCAACCAGCAGCTGGGCAACCTGTTCTTCCAGCTCAGCGGCGACTACCTGAACCAGACCGCGACGACCGTCATGCAGGTCCTGCTGTGCACCAGCCTGTTCGCCGGAATGCTGGCGCTGCACAACGCCTCGAACCGGTACATGTTCGTGCTCGGACGCGACAGGGTGCTGCCCCGCTGGTTCGACGCGGTGCACGAGAAGCACGGCGCGCCGCACCGGGCCAGCCTCGTGCAGACCGGCATCACCGTGGTGCTGGTCGCCGCGTTCGCCGTGGCCGGCCTCGACCCGTACGTGAACCTGGCCACCGCCATGCTCGGCGTCGGCACCCTCGGCATCGTCGTGCTCCAGGCCTCGGCCGCGCTCTCGGTGTTCGGGTTCTACCGCCGCGACCCGCAGCGGCACTGGTGGCGCACCGGCCTGGCCCCGCTGCTGGGCGTCGCCGGGCTGATCACCTGCTCGGTGCTGCTGGTGCGCAACTTCCCGACCCTGACCGGGACCGGCAACCCGGTGGTCAACAACCTGCCGTGGCTGATCGCGGCCTGCGCCGTGGGCGGCGCGCTGTACGCCCTGTGGCTGCGGTCCGCGCGACCGGAGCGTTACGACGGTCTGGCGACCGTCGAGACCCGGTCGGCGCAGCGGGAGAAGCAGTTGGTCTCCTGACCCTGCCGCCGCCGCGCTCAACCGGATCAGGCAAACACTGAGCCGAGTCGACTTGGTCGACTCGGCTCAGTGTTGTTTCGGCGCACCGGATACCGGCGCTCTGTGTTAGCGCACTGTGTTAGCGCACTGCGATGGCGGGCCTGCGCACCGGAGCACCGGCCGCGTGACGGCGCTGGCCGCCGAGCGCCAGGACCGGGTCGTGCTCCAGGATGGCCCGCACGTACGCCTTGAGCCGTCCCGAGGGCTGCGTCTTGGTCTCCCCGGCCAGCCGGCTCCAGGTGCGGTGGTAGAGGTCCAGCGCGTCGGCCTGGCGCCCCGCGCGGTAGAGCGCGACCATCAGCTGCTCGCAGAACCGCTCCTGGAACGGCGACGGCGTGGCAACCAGGGCACTGAGTTCGGGCACGATCGCGCCGTGGTTCCCGCAGCCGAGTTCGGCCTCGAACAGCGCTTCGAGCGCCCGGTGCCGGCCCTGCTCGTAGCGCGCCGCCCCGGCCTGGCAGATGGCGCCGCCGACCACCCCGCCGAACACCGGCCCACGCCAGCGGCCCAGCACCCGCCGGGCCCGGCCGGTGACCTCGGCCGGCGGCAGCTGCGCCGCCGCGACGGGCAGCGCGGCCACCTCGGCGAGGAAGGCGCAGCCGTCCAACTCCTCGTCGCGCACCCGCAGCCGGTAGCCGGCCGGATGGGAGGTCAGCCTGCTGCCGGTGCCCTCGGGTTCCAGCTTGTCCAGCATCCGCCGCAGACGACTGATGTGCGCTTGCAGCGCGTTGGCCGGGTCGGCCGGATGCCCGCCTCCCCACAGCTCGTCGATGAGCGCTTCGGCGGGGACCTGGCGGCCCTCGCTGACCAGCAGACTGATCAGCAGCATCGCCTGCGAATGGCTGCGCACCGTGTGCGCCGCGCCTGCACTGCGCAGTTCCAGCGGTCCGAGGACGCAGAACTCGATCATCTGAACTCCTCCGTAGGTCCGTAGGTCGGCGGAAGCGTCCGTGCCGTCGTACGGCGTCGGCACGGACGGTGACAGCACGATCAATCACGGCGCGGCCGGTCAGCGGCATCGCCGCCGGGCGCCGACGGCCCTGCGGGCCGGTGGCTCAACTCCTCGGTACGCGGGCGCGCAGGTGGCGCAGTTGCGCGGTGTGCCCGGGTATCTGCTCGTGCGCGCGCAGGCCGATCAGATCCCGCCAGGCGATCCGGTCGGCGAAGACCTCGATCCCCCGCCGGTTCACCATCCGCACCGCCACCAGCCGGTCGGCGCGGCCCTCCGGGATCCGCGCCACCGCCTTCGTCAGCGCGGCGGCGTTGTGCGACACCAGCTCGACCAGCCCCGGCCAGCCGTGCAGGGAGATCACCGAGCCGAGCACGTCCGCGTTGACCGTCTTGCAGTTGTCGAACACGGCCGCTCGCCCCGCGGACATCTGCCCCGCGGTGTCGGCGAGCGCGGCGTCGGTCAGCGCGAGGTGCGCCAGGATCCAGTCCGCGACCGACAACTCCTCGCCGAAAACCGGATCCTCGCGCGGCAGTTCCCGCGCCGCGGCGATCAGAGACAGGTAGGCCCCGTGCAGCGGCGTGGTGTCCAACACCGGCTCCTCATGTGTTCGCCCCTCCGTGAGTCGCGACTTCGGCTACTGACACGGCCGGTCGCCGTGCGCCGCAGTGCGCGCACCGTTTCACCGAACACAGGAAGGCTCCCCGTCATGACCCGCGGAACAACGCCCGACGCGCCGCCGCGGACTGCGCAGTCCACGGTGCACGCCGCCCCGGCGGCTGTCCATTACCTCTCACGTAGCCGCCCGCTATGGACCATGCGTCATGGCGGTCTTTACCGGCTTTGATCAGTGATCGAAGTCAGTAATGATTCAGACGTCTGGCATACGGGGCAGGACCGCCGTCCCGCCCCGCCCCGCCGCCCGCGGGCGCCGGCTCGGCGGGCCGGGCCGATTGGCGCAGGTTCAGGCTCGGGTCGTGGTCGAGGATCGCCCGCTCGTACTGCCGCATCGTCGGCGAGGGTTCGAGACCGAGCTCCTCGGAGAGCCGGTGCCACAGCTCGCGGTAGACGCTCAGCGCGTCGGCCTGGCGGCCCGACCGGTAGAGCGCGACCATCAGCAGCTGGCGGAAGCGCTCCTGGAAGGTGTAGCGGGAGAGCAGTTCGCGCAGCTCGGGGATGACCCTGGCGTGGTTGCCGTCCCGCAGCTCCTGCTCATACAGCAGTTCGAGCGCGGCGACCCTGGACTCCTCGTAGCGGGCGGCGGCGGCCTGCCGCAGCGGGCCGCGCGGCAGGCTGCCGAAGGCCTGCCCGCGCCAGAGGCCGAGCAGGCAGCGCAGCCGGCGCACCGCGGCGGTCGCGTCGGCGTGCGCCCGGCCGCGAATGTCTTCGAGCCCTATGATGAAGCTCGCCGCGTCGAGCTCCCCGTCGCGCACCAGCAGCTGGTAGCCGGAGGCGTGGGTGACCAGCCGCGACTCGCCCGCGCCCGGCTCCAGCGCGCTCAGCCGACGTCGCAGACGGCTGATGTGCGCCTGGAGGGCGTTCTCCACCCGGCCGGGGTGGTCCTCGCCCCACAGCTCGACGATCAGCGCGTCGGTGGGCACCAGCTGTCGGGCACTGGCCAGCAGGGTGGTGAGCAGCGCGCTCTGTAGCGAGCCCTTGGGCCGCAGCACACGCGTCTCGGTGTTGATCTCCAGCGGACCGAGTATTCGGAAAGACAACACACGCACTCCATAACGTCTGGCCGGTCGGCGCCGGCGCCCCGTGCGGGAGAGCGCGGTGATCGGCGCGCCCGCCCACAGGCGCGAACTGGGCAGGTCGCCCCGTCGCGGCCGTGGTCGGCGCGCTGGTCCAGGCCGCGGCGCGGCGCAGGACCCGCGATCCCCGCTCAGTCCCATTCCCTCTTATAGAAGTGTTCTGATCTGATCTCCGGACAAGCGCGCAAAAGCACTTCGGCTTGAGGGGGCGTACGCCCCCGCGCATCTGAGATTGGGATTTCCTGGTCGGACTGTTCGGACGGTGGTGCACCCTTCGGGCATCCTAGCCAGATTCCAGCATCAGAGCGCTGACTGGTTTCTTACAGTCAGCTGACGCAATGACTTGCGATACGGGGTGCGTAGGCACACGTCACCGCACCCGGCGGGCGATCAGGCCGGTGTCAGTCCGCTATCAGCCTGGTCTGTTTGACTTCGTTTACGGGCCCTACGAAGCCTGCCGCTGCGTGTGCGCGACTTTCGCCGCGCGGCGAAATCCCGCCATTCGCCGGAGGCGAAGTTGACGACGACCGCCGTGCGCATCCTGCTCGACCTGCCGGGACCGGAGCGCCTTGAGCAGCTTGAGGCGATGGTGGCCGGCGAATTCCGCGCTGCGCTGCTGATGGAGCCCGACGAGCCGCTGGCCGTGGACGCGCCCTACTTCGAGCTCGGACTCACCTCGCTGCGCATCACCGAGGCCAAGAAGCGTCTGGAGCGGCTGCTCGGCGTCACGATCAGCTCGAACGTTCTGTTCAACCGGCCGACCGTGGCGCAGTTGACCGGCTACCTGGCGGACGAGGCGCTGCCCGAGCTGTTCGCGCGGCCGGGGGTCCCCGCCGTGCCGCAGCCCGCGGCCGGGCGGCGAGACGCGGCGGCCGAGCCGGACGAGCAGGCGCTGCTCGCCGCGCTGCTGCCGGAACTCAACCAGGCCTGAGCACCAGGAAGGAGCACCGCGATGTCGCAGGACACGGTTTCGCAGGGCGCTGTGGCGCAGAACACCGCGGCACAGGACGCCGTGACACAAGACTCTGTGACACAGAACACTGTGGCGCAGGACGGCCGGCTGCACGAGGCCGAGCAGACGGTCCGCCGACAGAACGCGACCATCAGAAGGCTGCTGCTGGAGAAGTACGAGCCGATCGCGGTGGTCGGCATCGGGCTGCGCTTCCCGGGCGGCAGCGGCGACCCGGACCAGTTCGCCGACTTCCTGCGCGAGGGCCGCTCCGGCATCCGGCCGGTGCCACAGGACCGCTGGGACGTGCCGGCCTTCACCGCCGGGCCGCACGACGAGGACGACCGCGGCAAGATCCGTACGCCGCTGGGCGGCTACCTGGACCGGGTGGACCTGTTCGACGCGCAGTTCTTCAACGTCTCGCCCAAGGAGGCGCAGTACACGGATCCGCAGCAGAGGCTGCTGCTGGAGACCTCCTGGGAGGCGTTGGAGCACGCGAACATCGACCCGACGCCGCTGCGCCGCGGCAGCGGCGGCGTGTACGTCGGCGCCAGCTCCATCGACTACGCCCTCGAACTCGACTCGCTGCCGTACCGGGAGCTCGACGGCCACCTGGCCGCCGGGATCACCTTCTTCCCGCTCTCCGGCCGTATCTCCTACTTCCTCGGCTGGCGCGGACCGTGCCTGACCGTGGACACCGCCTGCGCCTCCTCGCTGACCGCGCTGCACCAGGCGGTCACCGGGCTGCGCCGCGGCGAGTGCGACATCGCGCTGGCGGCGGGCGTGAACGCGCTGCACCATCCGCGGATCCCGGTGATCTTCTCCCAGGCGAACATGCTCGCGCCGGACGGGCAATGCAAGACCTTCGACGAATCAGCGGACGGATACGTACGCGCCGAGGGCTGCGCGGTGCTGGTGCTCAAGCGCCTCTCGGACGCGCAGCGCGACGGTGACACCGTCCACGCGGTGGTACGCGGCACCGCGGTCGGCCAGGACGGCGACAGCGCCGGGCTGACCGTGCCGAACGGCACCGCACAGACGGCCGTCATGCGCGCGGCGCTGGACGCCGCCGCCCTCAAAGCCTCGGACATCCAGTACGTCGAGGCGCACGGCACCGGCACGCCGCTGGGCGACCCGATCGAGATGGGCGCGATCAGCGACGTCTTCGAGCACTCACACACGAAGGACGCGCCGCTGGTCGTCGGCTCGGTCAAGACCAACCTCGGGCACATGGAGCCGGTCGCCGGCCTGGTCGGGATCATCAAAACCATCCTTCAGATGCGCGAGGACAGCGTCTTCCCGCACCTGAACTACACCACGCCGTCCTCGCGCATCCCATGGGACAGCTATCCGGTCGTGGTGCCCACCGGCTTGCGGCCGTGGACCGCGCCGGTGAAACGGGCACTGGTCAACAGCTTCGGCTTCGGCGGCACCATCGCCGCCGCGGTCATCGAGCAGCCGCCGAACGCCCCGGTGCCCGCCGGGCCATCCGGCGCGCGGCCGGACAATCTTCAGGCCCCTGACTCGACCTCGGTGTTCACGCTCTCCGCGAAGAACAAGCGCGCGCTGCGCGGCCAGATCGAGCGCTACCGCAACTATCTGACGCAGCGTCCGGACACACCGGTCGAGGAGCTCTGCCAGACCGCGAACACCGGCCGCGCGCACTTCAACCTGCGCGTCGCGGGTGTGGTGCGGGACCGCGAGGAACTGGCCGCGCTGCTCGACCGGCAGCTCGCAACCGTGGACGAGGTCGCCTCAGCCGAGCCGCGCAAGGTCGCGTTCCTGTTCACCGGGCAGGGATCGCAGTACCCGGGCATGGCCGCCAGCGCGTATCGCCGGTTCGCCACGGTGCGCGAGCACGTGGACGAGTGCGACCGGCTGTTCGCGCCGCTGCTCGGCCGGTCGATCGCGGGCATGCTGCTGGACGCCGGGCCGCACAGCCGGGACATCGACCAGACCAGGTTCACCCAGCCGGCGTTGTTCACCCTCGAATACGCACTCGCTCAGCTGTGGATCTCGTGGGGCGTGCGGCCCTCGGCGCTGATCGGCCACAGCATCGGCGAGGTGGTCGCCGCGACCGTGGCGGGCCTGTTCAGCCTGCCGGACGCGGTGAAGCTGGTGGCCGCGCGCGCCCGGCTGATGCAGTCGGTGTCCACGCCGGGCGGCATGGTCGCGGTCAACGCGCCGGCCGCGCAGATCAGCCCTCTGCTGGAGGGTCTGCCCACTCTCGCCATCGCCGCGATCAACTCGCCCGGCCAGTGCGTGATCTCCGGCGCGGACACCGAGCTCGCGCAGGTCCTGCCGGTGCTGGAGGAGCGGGGACTGCGCGCGAAGCGGCTGCCGGTCTCGCACGCCTTCCACTCGCCGCTGATGACAGAGGTCTTCGACGAGTTCCGCGCCGAGCTGGCCGGGATCCGCTTCGGCGAGCCGACGATCACGCTGGTCTCCAACCTCACCGGCAAGGTGGCCAGGCCCGCGCAGCTGGCGGATCCGGAGTACTGGATCCGGCACATCGGCGAGCCGGTGGACTTCGAGGCCGGAATGCGCGCGCTGGAGCGGCGCGGAAAGCACTTCTTCCTTGAAGTGGGCCCGTCCACGGCACTCAGCTCGCTGGCCAGGCAGTGCGTCAACGCCGCCGACCACCTGTGGGCGGCCAGCCTGACGCCGAAGGACCCCGAGGGAGTCACGATCCTGCGATCCCTCGCCCAGGGCTACGCCGCGGGCGTGCCGATCAACTGGTCCGGCGTACACCGCGGCCGTCCACGCGCGAAGACCGCGCTGCCGACCTACGCCTTCGACCGCAAACGCTACTGGCTGCCGCAGCCCGGCGGACGGCCCGGCGCGACGAGCGCCGCGACCGGTCCGGCCCGGCACCCGCTGCTCGGCGAGGAGATCACCGACGCGCGGCTGCGCGCCGAGGGCGGGCGCGAGTTCCGCGCCCGGATCAGCGCCGCGCAACCGGCGTACCTGACCGATCACCGCGTCAGCGGCCGACCGGTCTTCCCCGGAACCGGATACCTCGAAATCCTGCTCGCACTCCAGGACGCGCTGCACGGCCAAACCGGACACCCGATCCGCGACGTACGAATCAGGGAGGCGCTATTCCTCGGCGAGGACACGCTCACCGAGGTCTTCACGCGCACGCGCACCGAGGCGGACGGCACGACGAGCGTCGAGATCGTCAGCCGCGTCGCGGACAAGGCGGATAAGGACTCGGATAAGGCCGCCGACAACGCCGAAAGCGGAAGCCGCCTCATCGAGCGCGTACACGCGACCGCGGTCATCGACACCGCCACCACGCCGGCGGACCTGCTCACCGACGTCGGCCGCACGCTGCGGACGCTCGCCGACGAGGCGGGCGAACCGGATTCCTCGCTGAGTACCAACGAGATCTACGCCGAGTTCACCGCCGTGGGCATGGAATACGGGCCCGAATTCCAGCGGCTCGGCAGGGTGGGCCGGTACCGCGCGAACCTGGCGATCGGCGAGTTGCGCGGACTGGACACCGCGCTGGCCGAGTTCCTGCCCCCGGCGGTCGCGGACGCCGCGCTGCACCCGCTGGCGGCAGTGGTCGATGACGACGGCGACAACTACCTGCCGGTGCGTTTCGGCTGGTTCCGGCTGCACCGCAAGCCGAAGTCCGACACGCTGCGCTCGATACTACGGCTCGCCGCGCCCGACCCGCGCGACCAAGACGCCGGCGAGGTGGACCTGCGCGCCGACCTGGTGCTGCTGGACGGCGAGCGTCCGGTCTTCGAGCTGCGCGGCCTCGGCCTCAAGCGGGTCGCCGACGGCTCGCGGCGCGCCTTCTTCCACCGGCAGCGCTGGCTGAAGCGCTCGCTGCCCGCGCAGCAGGCCCGACGCGAACGGCACGTGCTGATACTCGGCCGCACCGCGGACGAACTGGCCGCGCTGGCCGCCCACGCGCCCGAGGCTCGCACCGAGCTGCTGTTCGCCGCAGACCTCGAACACGCCGGGCGGCTGCTGCGGGAGCGGCAGATCACCGACGTGGCCTGGTTCTGGCGCGGCGCCGGCGACCCGGCGGACGTGGCCGCGCTGCGCGCGGACTGCGAGACGAACTACCGCGACCTGCTGGCGACGCTGCGCGTGCTGGATGAATCAGGCTTCGGACACGACCAGCGGCTGTGGCTGCTGACCGAACGGGCCCAGTGGCTGCCCGGGGACCTGCCGGACCGCGGCGAGGACCTGGCCGCCGCGACCGTCTGGGGCTTCGGCCACGTGCTGCTCAACGAGTACCCGTCGTACCGGGCCACCATGGTGGACCTGCCCGGCGCTCTGACCGGTGAGGCCGGCGGGGACGCGATCGGGCCGCTGCTCGACGAGTGGCAGGGACGCGACTCCGCGGAGTTCCAGGTCGCCTTCCGCAAGGGTCTGCGACACGTGCGCCGACTGCTGCCCTACGACCCGGCCGCGGTCCAGCAGGACGCGAACGCGGGGCTGCGGATCCGCGAGTACGGCCAGTTCTCCGGGATCGAACTCGCCCCGGCCGAGGACCGCGCGCCCCAAGGCGATGGGCCGCAGGGGGACGAGATCCAGGTGAGGGTCGAGGCCGCCGGCCTGAACTTCAAGGACGTGCTGAACGCGCTCGGCATGATGAAGCAGGCGGCGCAGGAGGCCGGCGTGCCCTACGAGCCGCAGCCGCTCGGCTTCGAGTGCGCCGGAACCGTGATCGCGGCCGGTCCGCGGGCCGAGTTCGCGCCGGGTGACGACGTCGTCGTCAACGCGCTCGACGTGATGAAACGCCGCATCACCGTGCCCTCGGCGGCGGCCGCGCGCAAACCGGCCGGGATCGGCTTCGCCGAGGCGGCAGGGCTCGGCTCGGCCTACGTCACCGCGTACTACGCGCTGCACACCCTCGCTCGCATCCAGCCCGGCGACAGGATCCTGATCCACGCCGCGGCCGGTGGCGTGGGCCAGGCCGCGGTGCAGCTGGCGAAACTGGCCGGGGCACGGGTCTACGCCACCGCCAGCCCGCACAAGTGGCCGCTGCTGCACGCGCAGGGCGTGCGGCACGTGATGAACTCGCGCACCCTCGACTTCGCCGACCAGATCAGTGAGCTGACCGGCGGCGAGGGCGTCGACATCGTGCTCAACAGCCTGAACAAGGACTACATCGCGGCCGGCCTGCGCTGCCTGGCCCGCGGCGGCCGGTTCGTCGAGCTGGGCAAGGTCGGCGTCTGGTCACCGGAGCGGGTGCAGGCCGTGCGGCCGGACGTGGCGTACCACAACTTCGACCTCAGCGAACTGCCCGAGCAGCGGGCCGCCGCGCTGAACAAGGAGATCCTGCGCACGGTCGCGGACCGGATCGCGGCCGGCGACCTCGCGCCGCTGCCGACCACCGTGTACACCCTCGACGAGATCGAGGAGGCGTTCGGCGTGCTGAGCCGCGGTGCCAACCTCGGCAAGCTCGTGTTTGACTTCGCCGACCGCGGCGACCAGCCGCAGAGCACTGACGCGGCGCCGACGGTGCGCGCCGACCGGACGTACCTGATCACCGGCGGTCTCGGCGCCTTCGGCCTGATGACCGCGCACAAGCTGGTCGATCTCGGGGCGCGGCACCTTGTCCTGCTCAGCCGCGGCGGACAGCC
The DNA here is from genome assembly GCF_035946395.1 of Actinocrinis sp. NCBI lineage: Bacteria > Bacillati > Actinomycetota > Actinomycetes > Catenulisporales > Actinospicaceae > Actinocrinis > Actinocrinis sp. The sequence continues at coordinate 28,452 of NZ_DASYZI010000438.1, read as the reverse complement.
TGCCGACGACGCGCGCCACCTCCACGAGCGGTTGCTGCGCCGCGCCGCGGTGACGGTGTACCGCGGCGATATCGGCGACCCTGGCGACATGGCCCGGATCGCCGAGCAACTGGCGCAGGCGCCGCATCCGGTCGGCGGCATCGTGCACGCCGCCGGGGCGCTGGCCGACGCGCCGATCTCGGCGCAGAGCTGGGAGAGCATCAATGGCCTGTTCCAGGCGAAGGTGTACGGCAGCTGGCTGCTGGACCGGATGGCCGACGGCTTCCCACAGCTCGACTTCTTCCTCGCGCACTCCTCCGCGGCGGCGGTGGTGGGCGGCGCGAGCCAGTCGAACTACGCGGCGGCCAACGCCTACCTGGACGCCGTGCTCCAGCGCCGGATCCGCCGCGGCCGGCACGCGCTGAGCTTCAACTGGGGCGCGCTCTCCCAGGCGGGCATGTCGGCGCGGCTCAGCGACCGGCACATCAAAGCCCTGGAACACGAGGGCATCCGCTACTTCTCCCCCAACCGGGCGATGCGCGCCCTGGCGCGCGCCTTCGACGGACCGCCCGCGCAGCTGGTGGCCGGCGAATGCGACTGGGACCGGTTCACCGCCGCCAAGCCGGTGGCCAACGCGCTGTACAGGGAACTGGTGCGCGGCGGCGGCGCGGGCGACGAGGGCATCGACCCGGCGCGGCTGCTTGAGCAGAGCAAGGAGGAGCGCATCGAGGCGATCGAGCGCTTCGTACGCGCCAAGGTGGCCTCGGTGCTGCATCTGGACGACATCGACGACGTCAATCCGGGCGCCGAGTTCGTGCAGCTGGGCCTGGACTCGCTGGTGGCGGTGGAGCTGAAGAACGGGCTCGAAGCCACGTTCCGCGTCCCGCTGCCCACCTCGCTCGCGTTCGACTATCCCTCGGCCCGGGTGCTCACCGCCTTCCTGGACAGCAAGCTGACCAGCGCAGCGTGAGCCGAACTCAGTGCCCTAAGACCAACCCGATGCCCTGAACGACAGCGCCCTGAACAACGCCCTGAACAACCGCCACGTCCAGAACCACAGCTACGGATTGGAACGGAGGTCCCTCGTGGACGCGTCGAAGCCCAGGACCCTGGACGCCTCCTCGCTCCGGCACGCCGCACAGCGGCCGGACAAGCCGGCGATCCTGTGCCAGGACCGGAGGATCAGTTATCTGAGCCTGCACTGGGAGAGCAACCGGGCCGCGTACGCGCTGCTGCACGGCGGCGCGCGGCCCGGCGACCGGATCGCGTACCTCGGCCGCGAATCCGAGCTCTTCTACGAGCTGGCGCTGGCCTGCGCGAAGGCGGGCACGGTGTTCGTCCCGGTCAACTGGCGGCTGACCGCCCCGGAGGTGGACCACATCCTGCGCGACTCGGGAGCGCTGGTCCTGTTCGTCGAACGCGAATACCTGGCGAAGGCCGAGGCGCTGCGCACGGACCTGCCGTCGCTGCGCACGGTGGTCGAGCTCGACGGACCGGCCGGGCACGACGAGGGCTTCCGGCGCTGGAAGGACGCCGCCGGCCCGGACGCGGCCGGCGACATGCAGCCCATCGCAGGCCCCGACGATCCCGTGCTACAGATCTACACCAGCGGCACCACCGGCTTCCCGAAGGGCGTCGTGCTGGCGCACCGCAGCTTCTACACGCTCCCGGAGGCGACCGGCGAACAGGGCGCGCAGTGGATCGACTGGCGCGAGGACGACGTGAGCATGATCTCCCTGCCCGGCTTCGGAATCGCCGGGATGGGCTGGTTCATGCACGGCTTCGCGGCCGGCGCCACCAACGTGGTCATGCGCATGTACGTACCCGAAGAAGCGGTGCGGCTGATCCGGGACGAGTCCGTCACGACCACCTTTGTGGCACCGGCGATGCTGCGGATGATGCTCGACGAGCCGGGCGTGGCGCCGCAGACCTTCAAGTCCCTGCGCAAGGTGGCGTACGGCGCCGCGCCGATCACCACCGAGCTGCTCCAGGAGTCGCTGAAGGTGTTCGGCTGCGACTTCGCGCAGATATATGCGAGCACGGAGACCGGGAGCGTCGCCGTCTGCCTCTCGCCGTCGCTGCACATCCCGGGCAGCCCGCTGCTCGCCTCGGCCGGCCGGGCCTGCCCCGGAAACGCGGTGAAAATCATCGACACGGACGGCAACACGCTGCCCCCCGGCGAGATCGGCCAGGTGTGTGTGAAGACCCCGGCGCACATGGTCGAGTACTGGAACCACCCCGAGGCGACCGCGAAGACGCTCGTCGACGGCTGGCTGCGGATGAGCGACGCCGGACATCTCGACGAGAACGGCTTCCTCTTCCTCGGCGATCGAATCAACGACACGATCATCGCCGCCGGGCAGAACATCTACCCGGCCGAGGTCGAGAAGGCGATCGGCGCGCATCCGGCCGTGGCCGACGTGGCCGTCGTCGGCGCGCCCGACGCGCTGTGGGGCGACGCAGTGCAGGCCTTCGTCGTGCTCAAGCCGGGCGGCAACGCCTCACCGCGCGAGCTCGGCCGGTTCCTGCACGACCGAATCGCCGACTACAAGGTGCCGAGCCGCTGGGAGTTCGTCGACGCCATCCCGCGCAACCCCGGCGGCAAGATCCTGCGCCGCGTGCTGCGCGAGCAGGCGAAGTCCGCAGCCGAGAGGCGCAACCCATGAACACTGAGCATCTGAACGCCGAGCCTCTGAACACTGAGCCCCCAAACAATCAGCCACTGAACGCTCAACCCATGAACACCGAGTCCCCGAACACCGTTTCGTCGCGCGCCATGCCATCGAACACCATGTCACCGAACACTGATCACACCTCGTCGAACACCCTCAAGGTCGGCATCCTGCTGCCGACCCGCGAGGCTGCCATCCGTGGCAATTTCTCCGTCGCGCCGCTGCTCGATCTGGCCCAGCGCGTGGAAGAGCTCGGATTCGACTCGCTGTGGGCCGGGGACTCACTGTTCGCCAGGCCTCGGCTCGATCCGCTGATCGTGCTGGCCGCCTGCGCCGGGGCGACCCGGCGGGTCACCCTCGGCACCGCGGCGTTGACGGCGGCACTGCGGCACCCGCTCATCGGCGTCAATATGCTGACGAGCCTGGAGCACGCCGCGCCGGGGCGGCTGCGGATCGGCGTCGGGTCGGGCTTTCCGGTTCCGGAGAGCGAGCACGAATTCGGTTCGGTCGGCATCCCGTTCGCCAGGCGCACCGCCCGGCTCGACGAGACCGTGCGGCTCTGGAAACGGGTCTGGGCCTGCGGATCGGCCACGGACCCGGCCGCCGTCCGCAACCTCGCCGATTATCAGGGCACGCTCTGGGCAGCCGACAGCCTCGACCGGCTTCCCGGCCCGGCCACTCCCGGCGGTCCCGGCGTGTGGCTCGCCGCCGGCGCAACTCCCAGGGTCCTGTCACGCGTCGCAAAGTTCTACGACGGCTGGCTGCCGTTCCTGCCGGATCCGGCCGAGTACCGCGCCGCTTGGGACCGCATTCGCGAGTTCGCTGACGAAGCCGGGCGTCCGGCCGGGGCGATCGAGCCGGGGCTGTACGCGACGGTGTACGTCGATGGTGACCGCGCACGCGCCGAGGCTCGGCTCGAAGAATACGTACAGGGCTACTACGGCCGCTCGCTCGAATTCATGTCCGCCATTCAGGCCTATGGCCACGGCTCGCCCGAGCAGTGCGCGCACTGGCTGGCCGGGTTCGTCGAGGCCGGAGCCAGGCAGCTGGTGCTGCGGATCGGCGCACTCGATCCCGTCGGCCAACTCGACCTCATCGCCCGCGAGCTGCTACCGGTCCTGCGCGAGGCGACGGCCAAAACCACGGCCGCAGCCGCGTTGCCCACGTCGTCCGCACCACCCGCATCCGCGCTCGAACCCGCACCCGCCGGGAGCATTCATGCCTGACCAGAGCTTGCTCGATCACGACGACGCCGCAACCGCCACGCCGACCGGCGCGAGCCTGTCCGCGCAGAGCGGCGTCACCGGCCGCTGGTTCCTGCCCGAGGCGGACTCGAACGCGCCGGTGCGCCTGTTCCTGTTCCCGCACGCCGGCAGCGGCGGGATGATCTACCGTCCGTGGCCGGCGCTGCTGCCGGAGGACGTGGCGCATCAGATCGTGCAGATACCCGGCCGCGAGATGCGCCGCAGCGAGCCGTCGTTCCTCCAGATCGAGCCGCTGGTCGAGGCGCTGTACGAGGCGCTGGTGGACGAGCTGGACGAGCGGCCGTTCGCCTTCTTCGGCCACTGCCTCGGTGCGCAGCTCGCGTACCGGGTCACCCTGCTGTTCGAGCAGGACGGCATGCGCGGCCCGATCCTGCTCGGGACCTCCGGCTGGACCCCGGTGGGTTTCGCGATGACCACCCTGGAACAGGCGCACATGCCCGAGCCCGAGCTGATCAGGTGGATGAAGAACCTCGGCTCCTTCCCCGAGGAGGTCTACGACGACCCGCAGATGCTCTCGATGATCATCCCGGCGCTGCGGGCCGACCTGGAGGTCAGCGCGACCTACCTGGACGACGGCGCGCCGATCCGTCCTCCGATCGTCGCCTACAGCGGCAAGTCGGACCCGCTGATGCCGCCGGAGGCGATGGACGCCTGGATCCCGCGCACCCCGGCGTTCCTCGGCAACAGCACCTTCCCCGGCGGCCACTTCTACATCGACCACGCGGAGCACCGGCTGGCCGTGATCGCCGACTACATCCGCCATCTGCGACGCGAACTGGCCAAGGCTGGCCGCTGAAAGACGACTGCTCGCAGCTTCGCCGCCGCCACGCCACACCATTACCTCAGAGGTCATTGTCGACCATCCGGTCGCCAGGTAGCGTCGAGTATCGACACAGAGATCTGCGAAAGCCGAAGGGGGAAGCGCCGCGCCATGCCCGCATCGCGGGCAGCGGTCGGCGCGGCGGGCGACCGATGACCGACATGTTGCAGTTCCAGCGGCCGATCGGCGACCAGCTTCGCCAGTGGCGCGAGCGGCGCCGGCTCAGCCAGATGGACCTGGCGTTGCAGGCCGAGGTGTCCACCCGGCATCTGAGCTTCGTGGAGACCGGCCGTTCCAAGCCGAGCCGCGAGATGATCCTGCGGCTGGCCGAGCAGCTCGACCTGCCGCTGCGTGAGCGCAACCACCTGCTCCTGGCCGGCGGATACGCCCCGATCTACGCGGAGAGCGCACTCGACTCGCCGCACATGGCCGCCGCGCGCGAGGCCGTTCGCCGGCTGCTGACCGGCCACGAGCCGTACCCCGCCGCGGTGGTGGACCGCTCCTGGAACATCGTGGACGCCAACGCAGTGCTCGGGGTCTTTACCGCGGGCAGCGCACCGTGGCTGCTGGAACCCCCGGCCAACGCGCTGCGCATCAGCCTGCACCCGGACGGCATGGCGCCGCGGACCATCAACCTCGGCGAATGGCGCGCGCACCTGCTCGGCAGGGTACGCAGACAGGTGGCGATCACCCGCGACCCCGAATTGTCCGAACTGTACGACGAACTGCTCGAATACCCCTGCCACCAGCCCGAGCCGGAAGTCGAGGTGCCGGGCCCCGGCAGCATCTTCGTGCCGCTGCGGGTCCAGTACGAGGACCGGGAGCTGGCCTTTTTCAGCACCATCGCCACCTTCGGCACCCCGCTGGACATCACCGTGGCGGAACTCGCCATCGAGTCCTTCTTCCCAGCGGACGAGGAAACGCGGCGCTTCCTGCTGCACTGGGCAGACGATCGGAAGAACAGCCCGCCGAACAACACGATGAACGGCACAGCGAGCGGCACGATGAACGGCGCGGCGAATGGCACAGCAAACGGCCGGGCCGCGGGATGAGCCCCGAGAGCGCGCCGTCGCACGACCTGCCTGACACGCCCGACCAGCCCGACCAGCCCGACCAGCCCGACCAGCCCAGTCTGCCTACCTTACCCGATCTGTCCGACCTGCTCGCCCTGATGCCGTTCGCCTCCCAACTGGGCATCGAACTGCGGAAGGCCGAGCCCGGGGAGGTTATCGGCAGCCTGGCGTATTCGCCACGGCTGTGCACCGCCGGCGGCGTGCTACACGGCGGAGCGCTGATGACGCTGGCAGACACGCTCGGCGCCGTCTGCGCCTACCTCAACCTGCCGCCGGGCGGCCGCACCGCAACCACCACCTCGGCAACGAACTTCCTGCGTCCGGTCGGCGCCGGCTCCGTGACTGGCACGGCGACTCCAGTGCACCTCGGCCGCAGCGTGATCGTCGTACGCATCGACGTGACCGACGCGCACGGCAAGCTCGCGGCGACCACGACACAGACTCAGGCCGTGCTACCCGGCCCGCAGGAACGCAGGACCTAGCGCCGAGGTTCTAGCGCATCTCGGCTCTAGCGCTGGCGGGGCCCGGAATCCCTCACCCCGGGCCCTGCTGGCGTTGTCGCCCTCTTACACTCCTGCGCATTTCTTTTCAGCACCCGCCTTCACACTCACGTCAGAGACGTGTCAGGGCCGAGTCAGACATCTGAGCCATTATGGATATCAGAAGGCAACAACCAAGCGTGATCCCGACAAGATCCCAAGCGACAATCCCAGCAACATCCAGCGAGATCCAGGAGAGGTCCCCGTAGTGGCCCAGCGGGGACCGGGACTTCCCGGTCGGGCTTTGCCCGCGCAGGTTCGAATCCTGCCCTCTCCGCCGCACGTGCGCCGCGTGACGGGCGCCACGGCCCCCGGCCCGACATCCGCCAAGCCGCGCTTTTCCCCGGCCCCGGTCGCGAATCGTGCCTCCACCCAGAAGCACCCGGGAGGCATTATCAATGACCAGTGGATGTCCGCGACTCGCAAAGCCCTGATGACTACGATCCCATCGCGATCGCGGGCAGCGCGCCACCCGTGCCACCACGCGTAGCAGGCGCCGTTACGAGAACCCGATCGTCGCGCTGTTCACCGTGCGGGACGGGAGGATCGCGCGGGTCGACGAGTACTTCGACACCGCGTATTTCAACAGGACCCTGTTTCCGAGCGCCAGCACGTGACGCCACGCCACACCGCCGACGAACTCGCGGCACTACTGGTCCGCCGCCTGGCGGATGAGCCGGACCGCGTCGGCCACGCCACCGTCCCAGGCCGGGCCGTGGCCGGGCAGGACCCAGGTCGCGTCCACGGCTTCGATGTGGTCGAGCGACGCCAGGGCCTGCTGCGGTTCGAGGGTGAACGGCGCGGGCTTCGGGCCGGTCACGCCGGTCAGCACGTTGCGGGTCGTCATGGTGTCCCCGACGAAGAGCGCGTCCACCGCCGCGACGTGCACCGCCACGCTGCCGGGCGTGTGGCCCGGCGTGTGGATGATCCGGGGTGACCCGGGGACGTCGAGCACCTGGCCGTCCTCGACCGGTCGCAGTTCGCCGACCGGTCGGATGCGCAGCCCGCCCTCGCGGGCCGAGTACCACAGGAAGCCGGCCAGCGGCCCGACCTTGATCGGGCCCCAGCCGCTGTTGGGCTTCTTCACCTCCAGCCTGGCCCGGCCGTCGTCGGCCGGGTGCAGGTAGGCCGGAATGCCCTTCTCACGGGAGAGTTGCGCGGCGAAGCCGATGTGGTCGGTGTCGCCGTGTGTGAGGATCAGCGCCCGCACATCGTCCAGGGTCAGCCCGATCCGCTCAAGTTCACCGTTCAGCAGGTTCCAGTAGCGAGGCAGCCCCGCGTCGATGATCGTCACGCCACCCCCGTCGACGACCAGGTAGCTGTTGACGAGGTCGGAGCCGATCCGATACAGGCCTTCGGCGATCTTCATGACGGCACGCCTCCCAGGCGAACTCAAGGCTATTTCTGTTACCCTTCAAGGGTTACCCTAGTTAGCCTTCGCGTGGTACGCAAGTAGGATGTACGACCTCTGCTGACAAGGAGGCCAGAACTTTGCCCGCCCACGCGCAGACCTCGACCGCCGCCATCGTGGCGGCCGGACGGCGCCTGCTGGAAGAACACGGCGCGGATGCGCTGACCATGCGCGACGTGGCCGACACGGTCGGAGTGCGCACGCCATCGCTGTACAAGCGGGTGCGCAGCCGCTCCGACTTGTTCCGGCTCATCGTGGAGGACGTGGCCGGTGAGCTGAACGCGGCCATCGACGCCGCAGCCAACTCCGGCGACCCCGCCGCGGACCTTCGGGCGACGGCACGCGCCTACCGCAGTTTCGCCCGCGCGAACCCGATCGCGCACACGCTCTTGTTCGTGCCACAGGCCGCGACCGGCGGGACCGCACTACCCGAACGCACCACGGCGACGCTGCTTCGCCTCGTCACCGAACTGGCCGGTCCGCACAACGCGCTGCCGGCGGCACGCACGGTCGTGGCTTGGGCCTACGGGTTCATCACGATGGAGCTGGCAGGAGCCTTCCAACTGACCGGCGACATCGAACAGGCCTGGGACTTCGGCCTGGACCACGTGCTGAACGCGATCCAGCAAACGTAGAGCAACCGAGGATTGGTGTGGTTCGCGGTTCGTCGTCACAGTGATTTGACGTGCATGCGCCCTGATGAAGACCTCTGTTGTCTAGGAGCCGTACGACCCGCCACTCGACGGCTGAAATGGCACCAACCCCGAGTCGCTATACGGCCCCGGCTTGGTCATGACCGTAATGCCAGGAACCTGTGCAACTGCTCGGCAAGCGAATCGGGCTCCAGACCGCGGAAGGTATCTGTGACAGCGTCCATGGGTCTCAGGGTATAGACGTCGACCTCTGACGGCTGACGCGGACCCTCAAGCACGAGACTTGCTGTTGGCAGTCCACGATCGGGCACCACGCGATGCAGTACTTCGCTCGTCAACGTGTAAAAGGAACCTGTCACAAGGTATGCATCCATGACGCACCGTAGAGCGCGTGTTCCCTGGGGTACGAGCGTGAACTCCTTCGCACCCGATTCCGATTGATACTTGTACGCGCAGTAGGTCGCCCCTTGGGCGCCTGATCGGAACTCCTGGTGATGGTATCCACCGAATAGTATCGTTGTGGCAAAGTCCCACCGGTGATTGTGGACGCTGCCGGCCTCAATCACCGCATAGTAGTGCTCGTATCCCACTCGAAGCATGCTTCGTTCCGGTCTGATCGGGTCACCAGGTGACCGGCAGCGCGTGGACGCCGTAGATCAACATGTCGTGCCGGAACGGGATCTGGTCCAGGTCCACCGCGAGGGCCAGGTCCGGCAGCCGGTGCAGGATCCGCTCAAGCGCGACCTCGACCTCGACCCGGGCCAGGCTCGCGCCGGGGCAGGCGTGCGGGCCGTGGCCGAAGGCGAGGTGGCGGTTGAACTCCCGGTGGATGTCGAGGCGGTCCGGGTCCGGGAACACGCTGGGGTCGTGGTTGGCAGAGGGCTGCGAGGTGATCACGCCGTCGCCCTTCGCCATGTGCACCCCGGCGAACTCCATGTCCTCGGCGGTGACCCGGATCAGGTCGTGTTGCTTGAGCGAGGCGAAGCGCAGCAGTTCCTCAAGCGCCGTGCGCAGCAGCCGCGGTTCACGCCGGATCTCGGCGAGTTGGTCAGGGTTCTGCAAGAGGTGGATCACGCTGATGCTGATCTGGTTCGCGCTGGTCTCGTGCCCGGCGAACAGCAGCAGCGAGCCCATCGCGAGCAGCTCGAAACGGGTGAGCTCGCCGCGCGCCTCGAACTGGTGCACAAGCCGGCTGATCAGGTCGTCGCCGGGCTCCGACTGCTTCGCGGTAGCGAGTTCGTCCAGGAGCGCGGCCAGCTGGGCGAGCGCCGCGCTGGCCTGCTCGGCGGTCGAGTCGGCGCGCGCGATCGTCCGGCTGCACTGCTGGAAGACGGCGCTGCGCTGCGCCGGCACGCCGAGAATCCGGGCGATCGCCATGGACGGCAGCGGTAGCGCGAAGGACTCGACCAGGTCCGCCGGCTTTCCCGACTCGAACATCCGGGCCAGCAGGTCATCGGCCATCTGCTCGATCTCGGGCCGCAGCTCGCGCATCCGGCGCATCGCGAAGTCCGACGTCACCATCTTGCGCAGCCTGCCGTGGTCCGGGGCGTCCATGCGCACGAACGAGAAGGCGCCGGGCGACGGGGGCACCGGATTGAGGCTGGGGAAGTTCGGCTGTAGGAAGTCCGAGCTCATCCGCGGGTCGGCGAGCGCCGCGCGCACGTCCTCGTACCGGGTCAGCAGCCAGGCCGGTCGACCGTTCGGCATGCGCACCCGCACCGGCGGGTGGCCGCGCAGTTCGGCGTAGACGGGCGGGGGCAGCAGTGGGTCGGTGCGCGGCACGGGGTAGTCGAGTGCCTGCGGTCCGAGTACGTCTACATCCTCACGAAGCATCGTCTGCTCCTCAGTGGCCTGATGGCCGGTGGATTGGTGGCGCAGTGGGTTGATGGATTGATGGCGCAGTGGGTTGATCGTCTGATGGATCGGTGGCGTGGTGGATCGGTGGCCTAGCGGGCGGGTCGGTGGCCTAGCAGGTGGGTCGTCGGGTGATCTCCAGGACGGCCGCGCTGAAGGTGAAGCTCGTGTCGACGGCGAAGAGCGTCACGCGGTCGCCGGGTTCGAGCTCGTCATGCTGCGCTAGGTAGTCGAGCCCTGCGATCTGGTCGCCGCCGCCCAGGTGGCCGACGTAGCGGCCGAACTGCCGCCACAGGGTCTGCTCCCCGGTGAAGCCGAGCACGTCGTGCACCTCGCTCTGGCCGCCGTCGCGGTGCACATAGCCCAGATCGCGGTGGTCCGGGCCAACCAGTCCGGCGTTCACGACCTCTTCGAGGAGTTGCGTGGTGGACGCCAGCCACGCCCCGGTGCCGGTGCCGGCGACGGCGACGGCGACGGCGACATCCCCATTTACGCGCACTGCGTTTCCTTCCACGGAGGCTGTCAGGTGAAGTGGGCCGTCTTCTCGCCAGCCGGGCGGACGGGCTGTGCAAGACGTGCGCATCGAGGCTGGCTTGCAGAACACCCCGGCCGCTGGGGCGGACCGGGGCGCGGTTGCGGAGAGGGCAGGATTCGAACCTGCGCGGGCAAAGCCCGACCGGGTTGACCCGGTCCCCGCTGGGCCGCTACGGGGACCTCTCCAAGGGGAGTCGTTGCTGGTGCGCTTCACCGCATTCGGTCATCCGAACGCCGTGCTCTGATCTTCTGCGCTCTGATCCTCTGCGCTCTGATCTTCTGTGTTCTGCGTTTCTATCTTTGCTCTGCGTTGCTCCGTCCTTCCGATAACCATGTTGCAGCAGCCGTCTGACACGACTCTGATACGTTCCTGACGGCTTGCTGGGCCGCCCCCACCTGCGTTTCCGGACGTGCCGTGCCGCGTCGTCGTTACCTGGCACGTCATCGACACGGCGGCGGCGGCCCTGAACCATGGGTCGCAACGAGGGAATTCCGGCCGTTCAGGAGCGAGTCGATGACCACGCACGCCAATACCCCGGGGTCGGCGGGCGCCGCCGACGCGGAGCCGACCGGCTCGGGGCGGGCGCAGCCCGCGGCGGCTCAGACGGCGGACGCCGCGCCACCGTGGAACGTACTGACGATCCTCCTGGTCCCGGTGTTCATGATGACGCTCGACATCTTCATCGTGAACGTGGCGATCCCGTCCATCCAGACCGAGCCAAACGCCAGTCCCGCCGCCGTCCAGTTCGTCATCTCCGGCTTCGCGCTGGCCATCAGCATCCTGCTGCTGATCGTCTTCACGGTCGCGGTGGCCGTCCTGGTGCAGTTCCTCACCAAGCGTGCGGCGAAGGCGCCGCAGGCCGCACGGCGTCAGCCAAGGCCTGGCCCATAAAGATCCTTCATTATCTGGTAAGTAATCGACTGTGTGACCTCGCTCTGGAAATCTGGTGACGTACCGGAGCAAAACATCCAGGGCGAGAGCCCGCTGTGGCCGAGGAGGAACGATGAGCGACATTCCGAGTACCGTCGAGCGCTACATCTCCCTGTGGAACGAGACCGACGCCGACGCCCGCAAGCAGGGCATCGCAGAGGTCTTCGCCGAGGACGCCACGTACACCGACCCGCTGGCCGACGTCAGCGGCCGCGACGGGATCAACGCGGTACTGGCCGGCGCGCAGGGCCAGTTCGCCGGCTTCACCTTCAAACTGCTGACCGCGGTGGACAGCAACCACCACATCGCGCGGTTCAGCTGGGAACTGCTCCCGCCGGGCGGCGGCGAGTCGGTCGTGATCGGTTCCGACGTGGCGGCCTTCGGCGAGGACGGCAAGATCCGCGCCGTCTACGGCTTCCTGGACAAGGTACCCGCAGCTTAGGGGTGCTTGAGCTGTGGGGCCGGGGTCGTGTCACCTGTCACGCACGCTTGCCGCGTTGTCGGGTTGTGCCCATACCGCCGGTATGGGCAAGGCCCTCCGCCCTGCGATCGCGCCAGACACCGCGCCCTGAATCCAGCCCCACGGCCCGAACACCCCCCAGAACACCACGTCGCAGTAAGCTGCGATGGCCGGAGCCCACCTGGCGGGGGCTCCGGCCATCGCGCGTCCCGTGTTTGCGCTCTGTGTTTGTGGTCTGTGTTCGTGCCCTGAATCGGTCAGCCGGCCGCGGCGAGGCCGCGGATGAGGTCGAGGTCGGCCGCGCCGGCGAGCCCCGCGTGATAGATCCGGATGCCGGAGGCTCCGGCCGAACGCACCGCGGCGAGTACCCGCGCGGCGTTCTGCGCGTTGGCGCCCATGCCGCCGATGGCCAGCATGCCGGAGACGACGCGCAGCCCGGCACGCCTCGCGTTCACCGTCAGCCTGACGGTTTCGGCGGCATCTTCGGCGCTGCCCCAGCAGTTGACGACGACACCGTCGGCGCCGCCCGGCAGCGTCGCCGAGTCCAGGCCGGTGAACGCGGTCGAGCGGTGTGCGATCGGCTGGCCGTGGAAGAGCACCGGGAAATCAGCCTTCGAACGCCGATCCCGCACGGCCTCGACCACCTCGGTGCGCAGCCGGTCGGCGACCGCGCCACGCATCCCTAGCACCGCAGAGGCCAGATCCGGTCCGAGCAGCGCGTCGATCTTCGAACGCTCCGACACTCCGGAATGCGCCCCGGAACTCTCGCCGGAGAAGACACCGTCCAAGGCGGTGCGCACGACCGAGCGCAGTTCGGCCGGATCGACGCCGGCCTCGCGGTACTCACCATCGCAGGCGACGCAGAAGCACAGTGAGAACAGGAACTGCTCCGCCTGATCAAGTGGCACTCCGGCCACCTTGTCGTGCGCGTGCAAGTGGTCGAAGCCGTACCAGCCGCAGGCCTCGAATTCGGCGCCCGCCACATCACCGCGCCCGGCGACCTGTCCGGCGATGCGTACCGCATAGTCGCGTACCTCACCGCGCGCCGGACACAGCGTCCACGGATAGACATCGCCGTACGCGTTGACCACCGCAGCACCGACGTCCGCGCCGGGGCCCGGATCGACATGGTTGAACACCACCCACGCATGCGCCGGCACACCGGCGGACGCGAGCGCCTTCGCGGCGGAGCCGAACGCGTCGTCCTGCTCCAGCCAGGTCTGCCGGCGCGGGCGCAACGCGGCGCCGGACCAGCGGGCTTCGTCCAGCGGGAAGTACGCGGCACTGTGGTCGGCCACCACCACCCGGTGCCCCGGGTGCCGCGGTGTCAGAACCCTGGTCGCGTGGTAGACGGCCGCGAGCGTGACGTGGCCGACGCCGAGACCGGCCAGCACCTCCGGCGCCGCCGGGTCACCGAGCACGTCCCAGGGATACACGTACGCCGCCGAGTCAAGGGGCGCGACAGCGGGTTCCGGGGCCGCATCAGGTGTCTGCATCATCGTCCAGAACCTCGGGCGCCGGCCGGTCCGGACGGTCCGGGCGCATGTGCGTCACAGCGTACCGGCGCGATCCCGCCGTGCCATCCGGGCTCTTCAGGGCTTGGCCGGGGCTTTGTACGCGGCTGTGGGCTCGTCCGCCGCTGCGCGCCGGCCATCCTGCGCCGCGGCCCCGGCCAAGCCGGAAGAGCCGTGCCGTCTGGTCACCGGCCGTAGCCGGCGGGAACCGCCACACCCGACGCGTGCATGAAATTTTCCGCATCTGGCCCGCAAAATTTCAGCTCGGACAGCTCGAACCTTGACTCGATGCCGCGATGAGCCCTACGTTCACCAGCGCCTAATCCAGTCATGCGGCTCCCAAAACTTTCGAGAGCTTCTGACAACGGCGTCGCGACCACGATCTCTTCGAAGGAGGAGAAGCCCAGTGAGGAAGAGAGCCAGAGCACTGGCCGCGAGCATGGCGGTCGCCACGACCGCCGCGTTCGGCGGGCTGCTCGCACTCGCCCCGACCGCCTCGGCGGCCAGCCTGGTACAGATCACGAACTTCGGCTCCAACCCCGGCAACAACCTGATGTACGAGTACGTGCCGAGCAACGCGGGCACGCACCCGGCGATCCTGGTGGCGCTGCACCAGTGCACCGGCACCGGCCCCGGCTTCTACTCAAGCACCGAGTTCGCCTCGCTGGCCAACCAGTACGGCTTCGTCGTCATCTACCCGGACGCCAACCGCAGCGGCCAGTGCTGGGACGTCTCCTCCAGCCAGGCGCTCACCCACAACGGCGGCAGCGACCCGTCCAGCATCGTCTCGATGGTCCAGTACGTCGAGCAGCACAACGGCGGCGACTCGTCCCGGGTCTACGTCACCGGCGCGTCGTCCGGCGCGATGATGACCGACGTCCTGCTCGGCAGCTACCCGGACGTGTTCAAGGCCGGCGCCGCGTTCATGGGCGTGCCGTTCCACTGCTTCTACACCGGCACCGTCGACGGCTGGAACTCCGCCTGCGCCAACGGCCAGGTCTCCAACACCCCGCAGGCCTGGGGCGACTACGTGCGCAACGCCTACCCCGGCTACGGCGGCGCGCGTCCGCGCGTACAGCTGTGGCACGGCACCGCGGACGGGACGCTGAACTACAACAACTTCGGCGAAGAGATCAAGCAGTGGACGAACGTGCTCGGCGTGAGCCAGACGCCGACGTCGACCTCCACGCTCAACGGCACGTGGACCCACACCACCTATGGCAGTTCCACCAGCCCCGTGGTCGACGCCTACAGCATCTCGGGCGCCGGCCACGTCCTGCCGCAGAGCGGAATGGCCGCGTACGCCATCCACTTCTTCGGCCTCGACGGGTCCACGCCGCCGTCCTCGGCACCGCCGTCGACCACGCCGCCGTCGACGACGCCTCCATCCACCACACCGCCGTCCACGACCCCGCCGAGCACCACGCCTCCGCCTCCCGGCGGCTGCCACGTGGCCGACGTGATCAACTCCTGGAACACCGGCCTGACCTCGAACCTCACCATCACCAACAACGGCTCCACCGCGATCAACGGCTGGAAACTCACCTTCACCCTGCCCTCCGGACAGGCCATCACCTCCGTCTGGAACTCCACCATCACCCCGTCCAGCGGAGCGGTGACCGCCACCAACCTCAGCTACAACGCCACCATCACGGCCAACGGCGGCACCACCACCCTCGGCTTCAACGCCAACCAGACCGGCAACATAAGCGCACCCACCAGCTTCGCCCTCAACGGCACCGCCTGCTCCGTCAGCTGATCTCTATCATCGCCGCCGACTACGGCCGACCGGCCATAAGTGAATAAGCCCGGCACATCCAACAACCGGTGGCGCCACGTACTGACGGTACGTGGCGCCACCGCCACTTTCGATCATCGCGAATCCGTTTCGGCCGTTCGGAGTGCCGTTTCGCCCCGCGCGTGGCAATGGCGAATCAACAGGTCCCCGATAACTCGACCCCGCAGGCCCCGGTGTTATCCTGGCCGCGATATCCGGTATCCCTCGAGAAAGCGCGCTCCATGGCACGGAAAGTGGAAGTGACCCTCGTCGACGATCTCGATGGCGGCGAGGCCGAAGAGACGGTCGCCTTCGGTCTCGACGGAACGCGATACGAGATTGATCTGAGCTCCTCGAACGCCGAGAAGCTGCGCGACACGCTCGCCAAGTTCATCGACGCGGCACGCAGGGACAAGGGCGGCCGACAGCCCGTCCGCGCCGTCGCGCGCAAGGCGGTGGCCGGACCGAACACTTCGGACGTCCGGGAATGGGCCAAGGCCCAGGGATACGAGGTATCGGAACGCGGCAGGGTCGCGAACGACCTCATCGTGAAGTTCCAGGAAGCGAACACCTGACACCGCGTCGGCCACGCCGCGCGGTATTCGCCATTCGCGTCATGCACGACGGCTTGCTCTTCCGCGGATCTTCCGTGGAGGGGCAAGCCGCATCGCGACAATCAGGACAAGCAGCCGACGTGCGCGAGAGCCTGTTTGAGCAGGACTCCCTGACCACCCGGCATATCCTGCTGGACCATCGGTGACGCCGCTTCCTGCGCAGTGAACCAAACCAGATCCAACGCATCCTGCCGAGGACGGCAGTCTCCCGTCACCGGGACGATATAAGCGAGCGCCACCGCGTGCTGCCGCGGATCGTGATACGGCGTAATCCCCAGCGTCGGGAAATACTCGGCGACGGTGAAAGGCTGGATGGAAGCCGGAATCCGGGGCAGCGCGACCGGGCCGAGATCCTTCTCCAGGTGGCGCAGCAGCGCGTCGCGGACGCGCTCGTGGTGCAGCACCCGGCCGGAGACGAGCGTGCGGCTGATGGTCCCGTCCGGCCCGATGCGCAGCAGCAGGCCGATGCTGATCACCTCGCCGCACTCGTCGACGCGCACGGGCACCGCTTCGACGTACAGGATGGGCATCTGAGCCCGCGCGGTCTCCAACTCATCCGTGGAGAGCCAACCGGGCGTCGTCTCGATCACGTCAGACTCGGACACCGGCCGATCGTACCGTCACAACACGGTTCGCCGCGCCGCGGTGCGTTAGGGGTGTTGAGATGTGGGGCCGGGATCGCGGCGCCTGTCACGCACGTTCGCCGCGTTGTCGAGCCTTGCCCATACCTCCATCCGCCTTGCGATTGCACGCGCCAGACACCGTGCCCTGATCCGACCCCACAGCTCAAACACCCCCTAGTCTCGGGATCATGCAGACGAACGTCCCGACGCCGGTCGGCGAGGCCCGCCTCACCCGTTTCCCTGCGGCGGGCCGTCGCCGTGCCGCGCTCGTGCTGAGGCACGGTGCCGGCGGCGGCATCGAAGCCCCCGATCTGCAAGCCCTCGCCGCGGCGCTGCCCGCGCTCGGCATCGAGGTCACGCTGGTGGAACAGCCCTGGTGGGTCGCGGGAAGGGCAGCGGCGCGCCTGACAGATACACGCCGCCCTGGAAACGCAGGCGTCAGTTCGCGGCGGTGAACCGGCCGCGCCGGTGAGCGGGCCGCTCGATCTCGTCGATCATGGCGACTGCGTAGTCCTCCGCACTGATCACGTCGCCGACCGGCGACTCGGTGCCGGACACGTAGACGCCGGTGCGCTCGCCGGGCTGGATCACCGGCGCCGGGGAGAAATACGTCCAGTCGACGCCCTCGCCGAGCCCGCGCATGTAGTCGAGCGCCTCCGCGCCGATCAGCGCCTCGGGCTTGTAGATGTCGGGGAAGTCGGCGCCGTCGAGCAGCCGCTTTCCGTCGACGAGCAGCGAACCGGCGCCGCCCACGACGATCAGCCGCGCGCTGCCGAGCGTCTCGACCAGGTTGCGTAGGTGCGCGAGGTACTCGCGCGGGTCACCGCCGGTACGGCTCGGTCCGGTCGCCACGACGACGACGTCCGCCTCGTCGGCGATTCGCTTGGTGAGCCCCGCGTCCCCGGCATCGCCCTGCACCGCGTGCGCACCGGCGGGCAGCCCGCCGCCCGAACGGGTGATGCCGATGACCTCGTGGCCGCGTGCCAGCGCCTCGGCCACCACCCGGCCGCCGATCATCCCGGTCGCGCCGTAGACCGCGATCTTCGTCATATCAAGTGCCTGCTCTCGTTCGCCGCGTCTGGTTGACACGGCAAAGTTATCCAATGAGCGGAGGGCAGCATGAACGCCGTTGGGATGAACACTGCTGGCATGAACGCCGTTGGGATGAACACTGGTGATGTGAACACAGCCGACGAACCGACCGCGCGCCTGCTCGCCGACCTGGATCAGTATCTCGACCAGGCCGTCGGGGATCAGCGCGGGGCGCTGTGGCGCCTGGCCGAGCCCGCGCGCCAGCTCGACGCGAACCTGATCCGGCTGCCGCCCGGCGCCGAAGTCCCCGTGCACATGGAACCGGACGTGGATGTACTGCTGCTCGCGGTCGGCGGGCACGGCGTCCTGCACACCGACACCGGACCGGTCGAGCTGTCCACTCACACGCTCGCCTGGCTGCCGCACGGCAGCCGGCGCTCGATCACCGCCGGTCCCGACGGCTTGGCGTACGTGACCGTACACCGCGCCCGAACCGGCCTGCGTATCCGCCCGCCGGCCGGTGCACAACAGGCGAGTTGACGCAGCGTCAGGGCTCGCCACTCATCCGGTCCACCGACTCCAGTCGTCGACGCGCTCGACGCTGATCGGCGTGGCCGCAGTTCCGGCGGGATGGGCCGTGACGACGGTCCCGAACAGCGCCCGCCGGATCGAGCGTGGCTGGCCGGGCGCCGACGTCGCGTCGTCGACCTGGACGACCTCGCAGCTCGGCGAGCCGGGGCTGCCGAGCAGATAGATCTGGCCCGGCGGAATCCGATCCGGCGGGACGGACAACGAGAACCGCGTCGAGCGCGCCGCGATCGATTCGAGCAGTGTCAGCGGCGGCGCGTCAGCGAGAGCGGTGAACAGGTAGCCGCCGCGCCCAGACCCGGAATCGCCTTCACCACCGGTCCTGTACTCGGCCTCGTCGTCTGCCTCGGTCTCGTCGTCCGGCAGCCGGTCGGCGTGCCGGGCCGGGTCGTCCTGATCGTGCGGGTGCCTTGGAAGTCTCACGCCTCATTCTCTCCGCCACAGGCGGCGCGCTGTCGATCGTAATTCTGCGTACAGGCGGCCGGGATCGAGACGACGAGCGGTGACGGCCGCCCGTCGACGCGCGAAGAGAGCCGCCCGCCCTACAGTTCGGGTGCGGGAGTCACGTCCAGCTCGGTCTCGGCGTAGTGGTTGAAGTAGTTCGTGAACAGGTTCGCGGCCACGTGCGCGAACAGTTCGGCCAGTTCCTCGTCGCCCCATCCGGCAGCCAGCGCCTGCTTCCACGCCACGTCGGAGACGTCGCCGACGTTGGCGGCGATCTCCCGGGCCAGGGCGAGCAGCGCGGACAGCTTCGGGTCGAACTCGACCTCGCCCCGCCGGATCGCCAGCGTCTCATCGGCAGTGAAGCCGGCGGCGACGGCGGCGGGCGTGTGCGCGGACTGGCAGTACTGGCAGCCGTCCTGCGCTCCGACGGCCAGGGCGATCGCCTCCCTGGTGCGCGTGTCGAAGGTCGAGTGCTGGGCGATCGCGGAGCTCATCGCGTCATATGCGGCCAGCACGATCGGCGCGTGTGCCATCCCCGCGTAGATGTTGCGCGGCCGGCCGTTGTTTCGCCTGGCGAATTTCTCCAGAGTGTCGCGGACGGCCTCGGGCGCATCGTCCAGGGTGCGCGCGGGGATTCTCGACATGAGCAGTTCTCCTGTCTGGTCCAGCAACCGCTGTTACGAGTAGAACCCATGGGTCACTTCGGCGTCTGCCCGAGTGACGCAAGTGACGGCACGTTGGAGAACGTAGCGCCGGACGGTCGCCACGGGGAGGCTAAACGCGATCTGCGGCAATAAGGAGGTAATGGAAGCTGCCTTCCCGGTACGCGGTGAGGAAGGTCTCCTCGATTCCGGTCGCCACGGACGAGCGCGCCCGCAGGTCCCAGTACGGGATCGTCACCGGCGTCAGGTCCAGCACGGTGATCGGGGCCAGGCCGTTGGCGGCCAGCGCGCGGAAGTAGGCGCTGCGCGGGTGGATGTTGCAGGTGTAGTGCTCGTCGATGCGGCTGACGGCCTTGGAACGCAGGCCGGTGACGTCGTTGGAGCAGCCGGTGATGCACACGTAGCGGCCGCCCGGCGCGAGCAGCCGGGAGAACTCGTCGTAGAGCTCGTCCAGGTCGACGTACATCGTCGTCTCATTGGTCCAGATCCCCTGCATCGAACCGGGTTCGAATCCGGTGTCGAGCATGTTGCGGAAGTGGAACCGCACCTGATCGTCCAGCCCGCGCTGTGCAGCGCAGTCGTTGGCGAATCCGACCTGGTACTCGGATATGGACACTCCGTCCACCCGGCTGCCGAAGCGGAGGTGCGCCATCAGGCCGGTGCCGCCGCGGCCGCTGCCCGCGTCGAGCAGCCGGTGCTCCGGCTCGACGTCGCCGAGATGGTCGAGCAGGACCTCGGCCTGCGCGGTCTCCAGCCGGTGCATCTCCTCGACGATCCGCCGCTCCCGTTCGGCCGGCGGCGCCTCCAGCACGGCCGGGTCGTAGTCGCCGAGGCCGTAGTGGTGGTGGTAGAGCCCGTCCACCTCGCCGAGGCGCAGGTTGACCGGGTCCTGGGTGCGCGTGTTCCAGTACTCTGCGACAGACTTCTGATACGCGGTGCGCAGCACCGGGGCGAGCTGGGACAGGGACTGCGTCATCGGTTCGACTCCTTGTCGCGGGCCGTTGCGTAATGTGTGGTGCTGCGGTGCCACTCGTGGTTGCCGCCCATCCAGGCCCACACTCCGACCAGGTACCGGGCCAGCATGGGAGATCCGGCGGCGGCCAGCGCGGCGGCCTCCCGCTCGTAGGTGTGCACGAGCTCGTCGTGCAGCGCCGCGGCGCGCCGCACCGCCTCGCCGGGCGAGCAGCGCTCCTCGACGGCGATCAGCGTGGGCAGGTTGTAGTCGTAGTCGGCGCCGCGCTGCTCTTTGCTCATCGAGTACAGGTCGTTGACGAGCGTGGCGGCCAGTGCCGCCATCAGCACGGCCCGGCGCACCGGGGGCGCGCCGTACTCGGTGGCGGAGAGGTGATAACCGCCGACCACGTCGACCAGGCAGATGGTCGGCATGAAGTTGTTCTGCTGGCGCTCGGCGAGGTACTGCCACACCGGCGGGATGTACTTGCACTGCCGCCAAGAGCCCTCGGTGTTGTAGCCGTTGAACAGCGCCGCCACTTCGAGGCGCAGCCGGTTGAGCTGCCCGGGGGCCGCGTACTGCGCAACGTGCTTGAAGCCCGAGCGCAGCGCGACGCGCACCGGGTCCTCCCGCAGCGCCTCGTCTAGAACCGGCTGCCGTGCCGAGCCGATCCAGGGCGGGTCGACGGCCGTGTACGCCAAGCCGAGTCGGGCGCCGAGCAGTTCGGGCTGCGCGTCGTCACCGTCGCAGTACACGTCGTCGGTGGCCCACTCGGCCAGCGCGCACTTCGCGGCGGCAAGCAGCCGGTCCGGGTCGTCGGACTCGGGGTGGGCGAGCATGATGAACCGGCCGAAGTCAGCGGCGCGGATGTGGTCGAGCTTGTCGGCAAAGAGGCCGATCTCAGCGGCCCACGCGATGAGCCGCTCGTTGACGAGCCCGCCGAGCGCCGGGTCGTCGCGCAGCGCGGGCGGGCAGTAGAGCTCGGGAACGGCCCCGCTGCGACCACGTGCCGCGCCCGCGGCGTGGTCGGGCGGCGCACCAAGGGTGGCCGAGCCGCCCGAGCCGGGGATCCCCCGTCCAGCCGCGTCGCTCGGCGCGGCCGGACGGGGAATGGGGTGCAACGCCGAGGTACCCAGCCCTCGCGGCCGGCCGACCACCGGCCGGCCGGCCCCGAGCCCAGCGGATCCAAGACCAGCGGATCCAAGACCAACGACCCCGAGCCCAACGACCCCAGGTCCACCGAGCACTGTTCGCTGGAGGTGCAGTGAGGCCGGTGCCGAGGGCGGCGCCGCGAGCAGCGCGAGGGCCAGCTCGGCGGCCTCGGTCCGCGCGGGCGGCGCGGTCACGCGGGTCATCAGGGACATGGCGGGCTCAGTCCTCTCCTCGGATGTCGGCACGGTGCTGATGCGGCACCGATGTCGTGTCAGTGCCGGGTCAGTGCGGTATCAATGCCGTGCCTTCGAGTTGCCGGTGGATCACAGTGCGCGCACCTTCAGGCGCGCGGCCTGGAGACCTCGACGTTCTCCAGCACGCCCAGCGCATCCGGCACCAGCACGGCGACCGAGTAGTACGTGGACACCAGGTACGAGATGACGGCCTTCGCGTCGATCCCCATGAAGCGGACGTTGAGTCCGGGTTCGAGCTCGTCGGGAATGCCGGTCTGGTGCAGGCCGACCACGCCCTGGTCGTCCTCGCCGGTGCGCATCGCCAGGATCGACGTGGTCTGGCCGTCCCCGATCGGCAGCTTGCCGCACGGGAAGATCGGCACGCCGCGCCAGGCCGGGACGTGGTGGCCGTTCACCTCCGCGGTGCCGAAGTACAGGCCGCGGCTGTTGCACTCGCGGCCGAAGGCGGCGATCGCCCTGGGGTGGGCGAGCAGGAACCGGGTGCCGCGCCGCATGCGCAGCAGCTCGTCCATGTCGTCCGGGGTGGGCGGGCCACCGTGGGTCTGGATGCGGTGGCCGTTGTCGGCGTTGGCCAGCAGCCCGAACTCGTTGTTGTTGATCAACTCCCATTCCTGGCGCTCGCGCAGCGCCTCGACGGTCAGCCGCAACTGCTGCTCGGTCTGGTTCATCGGGTTGTTGTAGAGGTCGGCGACCCGGCTGTGCACCTTGAGCACCGTCTGGGCGACGCTGAGTTGGTACTCGCGCGGTTCGAGCTCGTAGTCGACGTACGTGCCGGGCAGCGCGAACTCGCCCTCGTGGCCGGACGCCAGCTCGATCTCCCGCTCGCCGTGCCGGTTGGCCGGCCGCTGGGTGTCGGTGAGGTAGCGCATGACCGAGTCGCGCAGTCCCGCCGAGCGTTCGAACAGCTCCTGGAACGCGGGCCAGGGCAGCACGAGCAGCGTGCCGGCCGTGGCAGCCTTGACGGTGTAGCTCCACAGCGCGTCATCACGCGCCATCGCCTCCTCGCCGATGTGCTCACCGTCGGCGGCGAAGCCGACCACCGTGCTCTCCCCGTACTTGCCGGTGCCGACCTTGTTCACCTTGCCGTGCCCGACCAGGTAGACCTCGCTGATCGGCTGGCCCTCCTCGGCGAGGACCTCGCCCGCGGCGATCTCCCGCGAGGTGAAGCGGGAGGCCAGTTCCTCCAGCAGTTCCGGGTCGTCCAGGGTGCGCAGCATCGGCAGCTCGACGAGTGAGGGTGCGAACACCCGCATCCCGACGCCGTTGCGCACGAAGCCGACCCGGCCGCTGCCGGTCGCGTAGGTGAGCCGCCGGTTGACCCGGTACGTGCCGGCCGAGACCTGCACCCACGGCAGCATGCGCAGCAGCCAGCGGGACGTGATCCCCTGCATCTGGGGAACGGATTTGGTGGTGGTCGCCAGATTCCGCGCCGCCGCGACGCTCAGGCTCTGCTGGGTCCGCTCGGCCGCCTGCGCCGGTCCGGACTGTTCGGGAATCGTCGCTGTCATTGTCAAGCCGCCTCCGCAACGGATCGCGATGCACGTCGTGCCTTTGTGCCTTGCCTCCCAGCAAACCGGGGTGACGTACGGTCGCCAATGGCGCTCCGGATGCACGCCATGGCTCTACGTGATTCATTAGTGACTCTACGTGACACTAATGAGGGATTGATCAGTACAGTCGTACACGTATGGAGGCTGACATGCCGCGCCATCGCGTTCGGCCAGGTGAACCACACGATCGCGTGGTTTGAATTCCGCCGCGCCGACCGATGCGGCACGGTCCGTTACGTTCCGTAAGCATGATGCGTGCCCGACCGCTCGCCGCCGGAGCGTTGCCGCTCGCGGCGCTCGCCATGCTCGCCTCCGCCGGTACGGGAGCCGGCGCGCCGCGCGAGAGCGCAGCCGGCGCACTGTCGGTCTACGGTTCGGTGAGCGCGTCAGGCCTACCACTGCACGGCGACGAGTACAGCGTCACGCTGACATACACGCTGTCGAACGACAGCGCTCTGCCCATCCTCGGCATCACCTGGAGCGGCACGCTCCAGCAGTCGACCAGCACCGCCGCGCCGACCGGCAGCATGCTGATGCCCTTCGACTGCACACTCCAGCACACCGGCCTCGGTGCGCTCCTCGACCCGCGCGGCCTGCTGTTGCTCGGACCCGGTGCGACGGCGACGTGCACCGCAACCCTCGACCTGCCTCCGGGCTCTTACGCCGCCCTGCTGACAGTTGACGGATACGCCCTGCTCAACCCGGCGCTCCCGACACCCGGACGCGCCGCTCCCAGCACGCCATCACCGCCACTATCCCTTTCACCGTCCCCCTCACTATCGCCGTCACCATCCCTTTCACTTTCACCGCTCCGCTCACCATCACCATCACCGGCGCTATCGCTATCGCTGTGGCTGTCACCGTCACCGTCACCGGCGAGCCAGTCGTGTCCAGGCCTCCTAGACTGCCTCCCCCTGCCAGCGGTGTCCGCTCAGAGCGCCGTGCCGTTCACCCTCCTCACCCCGCCAAGCCCGCCGCCACCGTCACGGCCCCCATCGCCGTCACCGTCACCGTCGCGATCCGCAGTCGTCACAAGACCCGCGACGCCCGTGCCCCCTGCGTTGACGCCATCGCAGCACCCGATGCCGCCGCCTGCGTCCACGCGGCCGAGCCCGGCCCGGAAATCGAGCCCCAGTCCAAGCCCCAATCCGAGTCACAGTCCCAGCCCTAGTCCCAGTCCCAGCACGCCGCAGGTGTTCGCCACGCCGGACTGGGCCAAGCCGGTGCTCACCAGCACCGAGGTCCCCACCCCGCTCTTCGTCCTGATCATGATCGTGCCGGCCGTGGCCGCCGGCGCGGCTCTGCTCGGTAGGCGCCGCTGAAGGAGCGAATCCATGGCCGTAGTACTCACCTCACTGGTCGTCGTCGTCATCGCCGCCGCGATCGGCGCACTGAGCCTGCACGCACGGACCAGGCTGTTTCCCGACGCCCACCGGCACGGCGGTGAATCGTCAAAGGACTGGCACGACATCACCGGCTACGCGACGACGATGGTCGGTGTCTTCTACGCACTGATCGTCGGGCTGTCGCTGGTCTCGGTCTGGGAGAACCGCGACGCGGGGGCGCAGGACTCGCGAGCCGAGGCGGCCGGGCTGCATGAGGTCTACCTGCTCGCCACGAGCCTGCCCCCGGCGCCGCGCCGACAGATCCAGGCCGAGGCCGCCGCGTACGCACACTATGTCGAAACCGTGGAATGGCCGCAGATGCAGCACGGTGTACCGCTGCCCGAGACCGGCTGCTGGACTCCGCTCACCAGCCTGCGCGCGGCGGCGACCTCGTACCAGCCGACCACCACCGCGCAGAACCTCGCAGCCTCCGCCATCGTCACTCAGCTGGGCACGATCGACGCGGCGTGCATCGGGCGGCAGAGCGCCGCGAACTCCCGCATGCCGGCGCTGCTCTGGGTGGGCCTCATCCTCGGCGGGACACTCAGTGTGCTGACGGCCTTCGCGCACAGCATGGAGTGGCATGTGCGCCATCTGACCGTGGTCATGAGCCTGACCGGCCTGATCGGCTTCACCATGACCCTGATCTACGTGCTCGACAACCCCTTCATCCAGGGCTTCGGCCTCGGGCCCGGCCCGTTCGTCGCCGCGTTCCCGCCCGGATGAGTCACGGATTCGCCGGGACACGGGCAGGCACGGGGGCCGGCTCGACGCCGCCCGGCACGACCAGGCCGGACTCGTAGGCGAGCACGACCACCTGGGCGCGGCTGGACAGGTTCAGCTTGGCCATCGACCGGTTGAGGTGGGTCTTCACCGTGCCCTCGCTGACCACGAGGCGCTGGGCTATCTCGCCGTTGGACAGGCCGGTCGCGACGAGACGCAACACGTCTGTCTCCCGCGTGGTGAGCGCGGCCAACAGGGCCCGCTCCCGGGTGGCCGCCTGCCGTTCGGCCGCCGCGCGGGTCGCGACCGTCGAACGCCCCGAGGCGACGGCCGCGCCGCCGGCACCGCCTTCGCCGGCGACACCGCCCTCCACCGCGAAGTAGGCCTGGACCAGGCGCTGCGTGACCGTCGGCGAGAACAGAGTGTCGCCGTCCGCGACCGCGCTGAGCGCCGCGAGCAGCCGCTCCGGCGGCGTGTCCTTGAGGACGAATCCGCTCGCCCCGGCGCGCAGCGCCTTGTAGACGTATTCGTCGAGGTCGAACGTCGTCAGGATGAGGATGCGCGGCAGCTTCTCAGGGTGCGCGGTCTCCCGGCCCGAGCCGAGAATCCGCCGGGTGGCGGCGATGCCGTCGGTCTCCGGCATCCGGATGTCCATGAGCACCACGTCGGGCTCGGTCAACTCCGCCATGGTGACGGCCTCGGCGCCGTCACGGGCCTCACCGACCACCTCGTAGCCGGGCGCCGCCCGCAGGATCGCGGCGATCCCCGCGCGAATCAGCACTTGATCATCGGCGATCAGAACCTTGACCATGAACGTCCCGCCGTTCCTTTCTCCCGTGCGGCCCCCCTTTGCCGTCGGTTCCTGCTGCACTACTCGGCACTGCCCGGCTCTGGTCGCACAGCGCCGCCCTTCGCAGGGCCGTCTCACACAGAGCCGTCGTCGTGCCACAGGTCCGCGTCGCTGCTCGTGCTGCACGACCCGAGCGAGACCGCGCCCCCGCTGGCCTGGAGGCACGTGCCGTCGCCCACGTTCTGATACTCCTTGTCCGAACCTGGTCCGCTGACCATAGACCACACCTGCGCACTCCCGCCATCGCACGTTTGGGCGATGACCTGCCCATTCGAGCTCGCGGCGAGGCACGAACCGCTCTGCTCGTTGACGAGTTGGTACGCCCCGCCGGACAGCAGCCTGCTGAGCGACAGCTGGCTCTGCCAGCCTTCCGACTGGCTCGACGAGCAGGCCGTCTGCCCCGCAGAGCCTCCCGACTGCGTCAGGCAACTGCCGCTCTGCGCGTTCTGCAACCGGTGGTAGGCGCCCAGGTTCAGCAGCCCGCCGGACGTGTTCGTGTTCGTAGCCGACGCGCTCGGCGCGGCGCTCGTCGCAGCACCGGCCGGCGTCGTGACAACGGCTGGAACAGCGGGTGCGCTGTGCTTGTGCGTCGGCGTGGCGCTGGGCTTCGGCTTCGTCGGCGTTCGCGTCGGTGCAGCGTACGCGGCCGCGGTGACCGCAGAGTGGTGTGTCGAGGCCGCGGCGTTCGTTCCGTTCGAAGAGCCCTGCAACGCGACGATCGTCCACGCCGCGGTGCCGATCAGCGCGAGCAAGGCGACGAGGATCAGCGGCTTCCTCGCGCGCCGGCCACGACTCTCGGCACGATTTTCGTCATTGTGTTCAATGCGGCCGGATTCAACGCGGCGATCCGGGCGCCGTTCCACCCTGCGTTCGCTGCGCTTGCTCGCCGCGACGGCCGGACGCGCGTCGGGATCAGCCCGCTCCGGGCGCAACATCGTGTGGTCCGCACCGCGCGGCGAACCGTTCAACGAGGTGTCCGGTTCGAGGACGAACTCCCCCGTATCCGTATCCGTATCCGTGCCCGTCCCTGTTCTGGTCACCATCACCGACTCGCGGCCGTACTTCGGCCTCCTCGGCGTCGCATCGCCGCCGGTGCCGGTGACGGTGTTGGTCGCGGCAGCCGCGGCCCTGCCGCCGACCGGGGCAACCGCCGACGTCGCCATGGTGTCCGACATCAGCAGCGTGGTCGGCGCGCCGTCGGGAACCAGGGCTCGCAGTGTCCGCGCGAACTCGGCGGCGTCCGCGAACCGCTCCCCCGGCTCCTTCGCCATCGCCCGCACGATCGCGTCGGCCAGCCCCGGCAACTCAGGGCACTGTGGTCTCGGCGCCGGCTCGCTCACCACCCGGAACATGATCGAGCGCACGTCCCGGCTGTCCCCGCCGAACGCGGACCGCCCGGTGAGCAGCTGGTACAGCGTCGAGCCGAGAGCGTATATGTCAGAGGACGTCGTCGGGACGCCGCGCGAGATCAGTTCGGGCGCGGCGTGCTGCGGGGAGAACGCGTCCAGCACCGAGGCTGACGAGCTGGAGTCCAGCAGGCACGATACGCCGAAGTCGGCGAGCGCCGGCTCACCGAACCTTGATATCAGGATATTGTTGGGTGTCACGTCGCGGTGCAACACGCCGAGCGAGTGCGCCGCCGCGAGCGCTTCGGCGATCTTGGCGCCGACCACGGCGGTCTCGGCCGGGCTGAGCGGACCGGAACGCCGCAGCCGGTCCTTCACCGAGCCGCCGTCGTACAGGTCCATCGCCAGGTAGGGGCGGCCCGAGGCCGTCGTCCCGGTGTCCAGCACGGTCACGACGTGCGGATGGCCACTCAGCCGGCTGGCGAGCCGCACCTCGCGCAGGAAGCGGCGGCGGTTGTCCTCGTCCGGGCCGACGTTCAGCACCTTGAGCGCCACGGCGCGTTCGAAGGACTCCTGCACGGCCCGGTAGACGACGCTGAAACCGCCGTGCCCGATCCGCGCGAGGTCCCGGTAACCGGGGACCGACTCTGTCACGTCCGCGGGCCTGTTCGGTTCCTGCTCGGATCCCGTCTGTCCACTCAGCCGTGTCATGACCTGCGTTCCCGTCCCTGTTTCCTCGTACAACCGCGATAGGGCGGTGGTGGAGCGGCACGCCTCATCCGTGCCGCTCCACCA
>NZ_DASYZI010000437.1:0-6100 GCF_035946395.1 Actinocrinis sp. | reverse complement strand
AGGCGATCGACTTCCACCTGCGCAACGCCGACGCCTGGGCCAGCAAAGCCGCCGGCGCTGACCTGAGGACCCAGATCGACCCCGAGTTCAAACACGGCCCCCGCGCGCTGAGCCTGCTCACCGCCTGATCCATCACACCCGACACCCCGGAAAGACAGGACACGCATGTCTCTCGACGTCGCCCCCGAACTGCTCACCCAAGCCCAAGCCGGCTCCGTGAACCCCGCCGCATTCCTCGACACCGTGCGCGCCTCGCTGCCGTACGCCTACGACCTGATCGCCACGCTGGCGAAGGACCTGAACGTACCCCACGCCGACCGTCCGTTCGCCGACAACCTCACTCCGCCGCCCTCCGAGGTCGAACGCGGCCAGCTGCTGCGTGCCCTGGCGAGCAACGCCATCCGAGGCTCCCTGGAAGAGCACTTCGGCGTGCGCCTGGCTTTCCAGAACTGCCACCGTGTTGCCGTCTTCCGCCCCGGCACTGAGGGCTCAGAGACCTACCGCGACTTCACCTCACAGCGCTCCCAAATCCTCAACCAGTCGCCTGAACTGCGCGACTGCTAGGTCGTGTTGAGGCATGCGCCATGTGCTGCGATCTAAGTCAGACGCTTGCCGGTAGCGGTCCGGCTTCGTGGCTTTCGCTGGGCTTGTCAGTGCGTGTGGCGGTGCCGAGCCGCTGCTTGAGCCTGCCCACGCAGCGCTCGATGGTGTAGCGGGCCTTATGCAGTTCGGCGTCGTGGCCGGAGGGCCTGCTGCCTTCGGAGCCTTTGCGCTTGCGGGCGGCGGCCTGGTCGGTCTTCTGCGGGATAACCGCGTCATCCCGCAGTGGCGCAGGTAGGCCCGGTTCACCTTCGAGCAGTACGCCCGGTCGGCCAACTCCGCGCGGCCGACACCGGGCCGGGCCGCCGCGCGAGTCCCGCGCCGAGAACCGTTCCAGCACCGCAGTGAACTCCGGACTGTCCCTGTGCTGGCCTGCGGTGATCTTCACCGACAGTGGTCGGCACCGACCGTCGGCTGCCAGGTGACCTTGGTGGTCAGCCCACCCCGAGACCGTGCGAGGATGCCGGCGGCAAGACGGGCCCGGCGCCGCCGACGCGCCGCTTCCTGCGGATCACCGGCCTGTACGGACTCGGCGGCGGGTCCGGCAACAGCTGGATCGCCTCCTTCATCCGGTCCAGATCTGTCGCAACATGTTAGGGACAGACTTTCGCAGGAATCTGTATTCGCAAGTGTGAGCTGAGCGTTGCGGCCGGTAGGTTCGCTCAAGGATGTGCGTTGTGCTGGGCGCGGGCGGGTTGTGGGCTTGGGCGGATCTGGGTGAGCAGTGCGCTGATGGTTGGGTCGCTGATCTGGTAGCGCATGACGCGGCCGTCTTTGCGGGCGGTGACGGCGTCGGCGACGCGCAGCAGGCGCAGTGCCTGGGAGACCGCAGTGTCGTTCATTGCGGCGGCGATCGCCAGGTCGGTGACACTGATCTCGGGGCAGGCGGCGATCGCGAGCAGCAGGCGTAGTCGTCCGGGGTCGGCGAGCAGGGCGAAGCGCCCGGCCCACTGTTCGACGCGCTGCGTTTCGCCGATCGCTTCGATTGCTTCGCAAACGCGATGTTCGTCGATCGGGTGGCGGTGGGCATGTTCGGCCGGGACCAGGTGCATGCCGACCATTGTGGCGTTCGTGCGCGCCTCGTGAGCAACACCTGCAGGAATGATGAGTCTTGCAGTGGATGCGCGTTGTCGCTACGGTGACCTGGTCGTGGTGTTCGGGAAGACCGGTGTGAGACCGGGGCGGCCCTCGCCACTGTGATCGGGAAGTGCACGTTCCACCCCTCCTGCGGGAGGGAGCCACTGGACGTCTGCGGGTGTCCGGGAAGGCGGAGCGGGCGCGCTGGACCCGTCAGCCAGGAGACCGGCCACGGCACCGTTGTCGACCATCCACGAGGTGCTGGAGGCGGTCCGCGTGAGCGTGCCCGAAATCGTTTCCTTTCCCGTTGCTCCCACCGGCGCGCGCTGGCAGCGTGCGGACTGGACCCGGTTCGCCGGGCTGATCGCGGTGATCGGGGCGTTGCATGCGGCGGCGTTCGGGATCCTGGTGCTGCTGATCGCCCCGCATCACTACACCGTGGATAGGCAGGTTTTCGGGTTCGGCCTGGGAGTGACCGCGTACACGTTGGGGATGCGGCATGCCTTCGACGCCGACCACATCGCGGCGATCGACAACACCACCCGCAAGCTGATGGCCGACGGCAGGCGTCCGGTCTCGGTCGGGTTCTGGTTCGCGCTCGGGCACTCGACGATCGTGGTGCTGCTCGCGGTGGGGATCGCGGCGGGCACCCGGCAGGTCGCCTCGCTCACGACTGACGGCTCCTCGGCGCGCCGGACCCTTGAGGTGGTGTCCACCAGCGCTTCGGGCGGTTTTCTCTACCTGATCGGGATCCTGAACCTGGCCGCGCTCGTCGGGATCGCCAAGGTGTATCGAGGGATGCGCAGTGGCCGGTTCGATGAGGCCATGCTCGCCGAGCACCTGGACAAGCGCGGCTTTCTGAACCGCATCCTCGGGCGCCTGACCAAGTCGATCACCCGGCCAGGGCAGATGTACCCGGTCGGGCTGCTGTTCGGTATCGGCTTCGACACGGCGACCGAGGTGTTGCTGCTCGCGCTCGCCGGCTCGACCGCCGCCGCGGGGCTGCCTTGGTTCGCGGTCCTGTGCCTGCCGCTGCTTTTCGCGGCGGGCATGTCGCTGTTCGACACGCTGGACGGCACCTTCATGAACTTCGCCTACCACTGGGCGTTCTCCAACCCGATCCGCAAGGTCTACTACAACCTGGCCATCACCGGGCTCTCCGTCGCGGTCGCGTTGGTCATCGGCAGCATCGAGTTGATCGGTGTGGCACACGACCGGCTGGGGTTCGTCAACCCGGTCACCGACTGGATCTCGAATCTGAACCTCAATAACGTCGGGTTCGTCATCGTCGCCGTGTTCGTCGTGGTGTGGGCGGTCGCGATCGCGTACTGGAAGATCGCACGGGTCGAACACCGCTGGCAGGTCTCGCAGAGCGACCAGGCATAGGCGCCTGGCGCGGGGCTGCGGCGGTCCGGCGGCCGACGAGATCGAAGGACTTGGCCGCCGCAAAGCCTTGTACTCGCGCTGTCAGCGCAAGACCGGTGCCCGCGTGGTGGATTTGCGCCTCCTCACTCCAAGGCGTCGGCGGGTGACTATCACCCGGGCAGGGTGAGGAGCGAAGAGCGCGTAGGTACACGCTGCTTTGCGCCGAAGGGTCGGGTGCGCCGTCGAGTGCCTCTTCGCTCCGGCCTGCGCCAGGCTCCGCTACGCCAGTGCTCTGGGCATGGTCCGTGCAGGTGCCTGCCCAGGAGGTGCGATCAATGCCGCTTCTCACCCCCTTCGTCGCGTGGTCGAGCGCGGCGATCCTGCTCGCCCTGGCAATGCGGGCACTCGCGGCGGTGTGGGCAGACTTCGCCGCTACCCGTCGCGGCCGTGTGTGCGCCTGCGGACGTAACGGCCGTGCCGGAGAGCTGAGTCACGCGGCGATGGCAGCGGGGATGGCCGTGAGTCTGTTGCCGCTGCGGGCACCGGTCGCGTTGCTCGTCGTCCTGTTTACAGTCGGCGCCGTGCTGCCCGCGGGGGTTCTGTTCACCTGGTGGCGCGCACGGCCCGCCGCGTACGGGAGTGCGGCGCACCACGTGGCGCTGTCGCTGGTGATGATCTGGATGCTCGCACGCCCGAGTACTGGCGGTGCGCGCATGGCCGGGATGACGATGGGTCAGGTGCCCACTGTCCCCGGAATGCTCGCGCTGGCCTACGTGTGGCTCGCGGTGCTGGTGCTCGGAGTCGGCCTGACCCGCGCCACCGCGGCACCGAGCGGCGCACCTGCTGCTTCAGTCCTCGCGTCACGCCCGCTCGGCCATGCGTGTGAGCTGGTGATGACGCTGCTGATGGGGATCATTCTGCTGGCGTAGGCACCCGGCCTAGCCGAGGGCGGCGGACAGAGCCTGGTCCAGCGAGCCGGCGCGGGCCTGCTCGATCAGGTCCCGCAACTGCTCGGCGCTCATCTGCACCCGCTGCCCGAAGTCATCAGTGACCACCACGCGCTGCTCGACGGGCGCGGACGGATCCACCGCCACCGCAGGGCACCCACAGTCGCAGTTCCCGCAGAAAATCGCCACCGGCACCAGGCCCATATCCTCGTTCATGGGCAAAATATCTCATAAGGCATCTACGTGGCCGGGTTGCCACGCCGACGCGCACGGACCACCCGCCGTGCGCGAGTGGGACTCAACGTCGTTCTGGGCCACGCGTGCGCGGATGCTACGCACCGATTCAGGGCTCCGAGACGCGCGGCTCGTCTCACCGGTCGGTCTAAAGGCGCCCCTGCCCAGCGGTGCGCCGCCCGGGTGTCGTGCACTGCGGACGGGGTGGAAAGGTGGGCGCCGTCATGGACGGTCGGCCGGTGTTACCTACGCTACGCGCTGCGATATTCGCCGCGGTGTGCGTGGCGCTGGCCGAGAGCGCGCACCGCCTGATGTCCCCGGGCGCAATACCGCTGGGTGCGAGCGTCGGCGCGCTGGCCATGGTATTCGCGCTCGGGCGAGCTGCCGCGGGCCGTGAGCGTGGCCTGGCCTCGATCACCGCCTCGATGATGGCGGTGCAGGGCGCTTTGCACGTGTGGTTCGACGCTGTCCAGCAGACCGGTGGGAGCACCGCGGTGCCCAGTGCGTGCGCGGCGATGCAGCCGATGCCGGGCATGGATGCGGCGAGCATGTGCCCGAGCCAGGGCACGATGGGGCTGTTTGCCCCGTACGCCGGTGGGATGCTGGCCGCACACGCACTGGCCGCACTGGCTGCGGCGCGACCCCCGCGCCCACGGCCGTGGCGTCGTCACCGCTGAGCAGTTCGCTGCTGACCAACGGCGATAATTCCAAAGCGTGCATGAACGTCCCGCAGCCGGAATGGTGACACGCGCCCGCAACGCGTAGGTGACAGAGTTGCGGCCGGGAGTGCCGCGTGTTGTTGACCGAGAAGCTGCGGGGGCGTCAGCTCCTACAGGCTTTGTTGGATCATGGTGATTGTGCCAGTGGTGATCAGGATGAGCACGCCGACCGCGATGAACACCACAGGCACCAGATAGTCGGTGGCGCGCCCGAGCGCTGTGGTGAGCGGCGTGCGGTCTGCCAGCAGCGCCCCAGCGGCGCACCACAGGGCGATCATGACCAGGAACACGCCAGCGGCCAGCAGGGAGCCGGCCACGTGCAGAGCGCGGAACAGCGGCGTGAACACGCTGATGTTGTCGGCGCCGCCCGCCAGCGTGATGGCCGCGATCCTGGTCACGGTGCTCGCCAGCGGGGCCCGGGATTCACGCTCGGCACCGCGCAGGCGCCACAGTTGCCACACGCCCAAGCCGACCGGGACCAGACCGAGCAGCCCGACCCACCGATCCGGCACGATCCGCAACCCGGTCGCCGCGGCCAAGGAGAGAGCGAGGATGACCGCGAACCCGGTGTACTGCCCGGCGACGATCGCGCGGGCGCGCGGCAGCCCGGTGGCGCGGCGCGCGATGAACAAGGCACTGAGCACGACTAGGTCGTCGATGGTGGTGACGGCGAAGGCGAGCACTGCGGTCGCCAGCAGGGACGCGCTCATCCGCCGTCCGGCAGTGTCGCCGTGTCGGTGCCGCAGGACGATGACGCGCTCACGCGGTCCGGCCCGCGTCGCTCAGCCCGCTGGCCTTGTTGACCTGCTCGATGGCGGCGGCTTCCTCGGGCGTGCGGCGCTGGGCGCCTAGGCCGAAGAAGCCGCCTTCGGCATTGGCGTCAGCCACGGCCGTGGCGATCTGTGCCAGCAGCGCGCGGAACGCGTCCAGTTCCCCCGGCGCCTCGCGCTCGACAATCGCGGCGGCCGAGCGGATCGTCTCCAGCGCGGGGCCCAGGTAATCGCGATAGCCGATACCGGGCTCCAGGCCGGTGGCGAAGGTACTGGAGGCGGCGAGCTCGCGGATGAACCGCCGCGGATGGCTGATGCCGGTCTCCCGCAGCGTCTTGACCAGCGCGAAATACTCTTCGGCGTCCACCACGCCCACCGCGAGCCCTAC
>NZ_DASYZI010000436.1:0-2804 GCF_035946395.1 Actinocrinis sp. | reverse complement strand
CCGGATGAACACCGGCTGCCGTGCCGCGCATCTGTGCGGTGCGGCAGCCAGCCCATCGCCGTCGGCACGCTGTCTCTGTGAGGGCATCATGCGTTTCCCGAATTCCCGCCAGATCTGCACGATCCTAGCCTTGGCCCTGGCTGGCGGGGCTGCGGCGGCATGCTCTGACGATGGCCGCGTGCCCCGCAGTGCTGCCGCCACGACCGCGGTCCCGCCGATCCACGTCAGCGCAGTCCCGAACGTCGCGAACAGCTCTTCGCTTGTGTTCCCGATCGACGCCTACCTGTTCACCGACGACCAGTTCATTGAGATAGACCGCGCCACCAACGTGCTCACGGACCAGTGCATGCAACAGTTTGGCATCCGGTTCACCGCGCCACCGCCCAACATCCTGCCGGGAACCTCCACCGACTCCAACGCCCCACGACGCTACGGAGTGTCCGATGCCGCATCGGTGGCAGTACTCGGCTACCACCCACCGTCCGGCGCACCCTTCCCGGAAAAGCCCGCACTCGACCAAACCGATCTCACAGTGCTGACCGGCATCAGCAACACGAACACCTCCCCACCAACCACAAACCCCAGCACCTACCACGGTCGGCCCATCCCCTCCGGCGGCTGCATCGGCCAAGCCCGCGCGAAACTAACCGCGCACGGCGGCACCACCAACAACGCCCCCTTGGCCGACAGCATCAACCAGACCAGCCTGTCCCTATCGCAGCGCGAACCGCAGGTGATCACAGCGATCAAACAATGGTCGGCATGCATGACAGTACACGGATACACCTACGCGACACCGTACGATGCCATCAACGACCCGCAATGGAACACCCCCAAGGCTTCGCCACGGGAGATCCGGACCGCGAGCGCCGACGTCGCCTGCAAACAGCAGACCAACCTCATCGGCACCTGGTACGCCGTCGAAGCCGCCCTGCAACGCAACTTCATCGCCACACACCAGCCGCAAATGGCACCGATCAAGACCGGGATCGCGGCCGAACTGGCGGTAGCCTCCCGGGTCCTGGGCAACGACTGAGCCCTCTGCGGCTTGATCTGCCACTGCCAGGACCTGTGGATTGGCGCGCGAACCGTTTCGCTGCTCACCACGGTGATCACCGCTGGCCAACGAGCCGAGGGCGCTCAGCGACACCAGCGGTGCGAAACTGCTCGCCTGAGACGTCGAGATGAGCCAGCACGTCAAGCGGCTCGCCCCGCGTCAACTCGTCGTGACCGGTGACGAAGTGTTCTAGGCGATCCGAGCGCCAGCGACTATCCGTACACTGTGTTTGAGAGCGTGCGGTGGAAGGAAGTTGGCCGCGCTGCCCGACGTCGACTACGCCACCATCCACCTCTATCCGCAGGGCTGGGGCGAGAACCCGGCGTCCAACCGGGCCCAGACCCGGTGGTGCGGGGCGAGGCCTGGATCATCAAGCACGCCGCCGACGCTGCGGGCTTGGGTGAGCCGCTGGTCTTGGAGGAGTTCGGCGTCTCACTCAACGCCTCGCGGGGTGTTTCGACGAGGCAACCCGCGACGTCGCGTATTAGATGGCTCGACGCGGTGCTGCAATCCGGCGGCGCGGGCGACCAGTTCTGGTTGTTGACCTCCCGAGCGGACGCCGGCTCGTTCTACCCGGACCACGACGGATACCGGGTGATGTGGAACGCTGACGTGTCCAATCTGGCAGCGAGCCTCGCGAAGCTCCTGTCCGCGCATGCGAAGGCGATGGCCGACGGCTGACCGTCCTGGTCCGCGCCCCTTGGCTTGGTTCTCCGGTCACCGTGGCTCGGTGAGGAACTGACTGAGCGCGGGGGCGAAGGCGGTCGGGGCGTCGACCCAGGGGAAGTGCCCGGCGCCTGGCTGGACGACGACGGTCGCGTCAGGGAACAGGGGTGCTGCCTGCTGCGCCATGGTGGGAGTGACCAGGGGATCGAGGTCCCCGACGTGGAGCAGGACGGGCGCGGCCAGCCGGGTGAGGGCGGCCCGGACGGACGGCGGGTCGATGTCGGCGCCGGCGAAGTAGCCCACCCGCGCTACCTGGTGGCGGTCGGCGGTCCCGAGCATCGCGTGCGCTCGGGCCGCCTCGTTCCAGTGGGCGTAGAACACCGGCCTGGACGCGGCGAACGACTCCGGGGACAGGTCGCCGGTGAGGATCTTCTCCAACGCCGCGCGCGCTTCCGGGTACCAGGGTTCGGCTGCGAGGCGGTTGAGAACGGCGTCGAACTGCTCCTTGACGGGGTGGACGGCCAGGGCGCCGAGGCCCGGGGTGACCAGGACCAGCCGGGACAGGCGTTCGGGGAACTTGGCCGCGTAGAGCAGGGCGAGGTTGGCGCCAGCCGAGTGTGCGAGCAGGTCCATCCGTTCCAGGCCGAGGTGGACGCGCAGCGATTCGACGTCTTGGACGAGTCGGTCGACGCGGAGGGACGCTGGGTCCGCCGGGTTGGCGGAGTGCCCGACGCGGCGCGGGTCCACCAGGATCAGGCGCCGCTCGGCGTCCAGACCGCCGAGTTCGCCCAGGTACTGCGCCGCCCGGCCCGGCCCGCCCGGCAGGCACACCAGCGGTGGGCCGTCACCGGCCGTGCGATGGCTGATCTCGGTTCCGTCGTAGGACACGAAGCGGTGCATCGCCTCACCCACCTCCGTCGGCAGCCTATGTCACTTCAGTTGGCTGCGACGCGTCGGCTTCCGGTCGTATCGGCCGGTTGATGCCCAGGTAGGGTGCTGTCAAGGGAGCGCATGGAGCGTTTGTGGGAGCATACGAGCGCCAATGCGCCACCCCGTGGGAGCAGGATGCTGTGACAGGATC
>NZ_DASYZI010000435.1:0-3610 GCF_035946395.1 Actinocrinis sp. | reverse complement strand
GCTGGGCTTGATTTATCGGCGAGGGCCGGGTTCGGCAGAGCGTTGAGCAGAAGCGGGATGGCGGCTTGTGCCTGGGTTAGGGAGAGTTGCGCGCCGAGGCAGAAGTGGCGGCCCGCGCCGAATGCGAAGTGTGTGGCGGCGGCCGTGAACGCGCGGTCGGTGTGTGCATCGGTGCGGTAGATGTCGAATCGGTCCGGGTCGGTGAAGCGTGCTGGGTCGCGGTTTGCCGAGGCGATCGACAGGGCGACGGCGGCGCCAGCCGGGATGCGTTGGTCGGCGATGACGAGGTCCTCGGTAGCCTGCCGGATGACGAGTTGTACGGCCGGGTTACGGCGTACGGCCTCAGCCCACGCCTGGGGGATTAGGCCAGGTTCCGTGCGAACGGCGGCCAACTGATCGGGGTGCTCAAGCAGGTTCGTGAGCAGGATGGCGAGTGCGTGGGAGGTGGTTTCGCTGCCTGCCGCCAGCAGCATGCCGGCATAGCCCTTGATCGTGGTGTCAGATATCGGTGCGCCGTCCACGCGTGCTGTGCACAGTGTTGAGAGCAGATCGGGGCCGGGGTGGCGGCGGCGCTGTGCGATATGCGGATCCAGATATTCGAACAGCTCTCGTCCGGCTGTGCGCCCGGCCTGCATGATCTGTGGATCGTCCCGGAAATTGCCGAGATGCTCGGCCGCGCATCGGTACCAGCGTTGGAGATCCGGCACGTCCGAGCCCGGCAGGCCGAGTGCGGCGGCCATGGCGCGTACCGGGACCTGCTGACAGAACTCTGCGACGAGATCGACTTCGAGCCGACCGTGGAAGGCGTCGATGAGCTCTTGGGAGATCGCCGCGACCGACTGCCACCATTGCCCCAGCGCTCGACCGTTGAATGCCGCCGTGGACACCTTCCGGTACGCGGTGTGCTCGCGGCCGCCCATCTGTAGGAGTGTCCTTCCGAGCACGGGCTCTAGCTGCCACGTATAGGCATCGAGGCTTAGCCGTGGGTCTGCGAGTGCGGCTCGGACATCGTCGTATCGGCTGATCAGCCAGCTGTCCATCGGCTCGTCCCACGCCACCGGGAACGACTCGCGCAGCCGCGCGTAGAGTGGGTATGGGTCGTGATCGAACTCCTCCCAGTGCAGGCTCGGCACGGTGCGCTCTGTGCGTACGATCCCTGTTTCGCCCGCTTAGAGGTAGCGTTTGCCGCGACGGTGCCAGAACAGCGTCGCGGTGACGGCGTCGCGTAGCCGCCAAGCGTAGGTTGCGTATTGCGGCGGGGCCGCCGCGAGATTGCCGACGAAGGTGCGCACGCGCGAGCGGAACAATCGGTGCACGGATTCCATCGCCTCCGCCCAGGAGCAGCCGTGCTCTTGTCGGGTGAGGGTCACGAGGTTGGGCTCATGGAAGGACAGGTCCCGCTCGACGCCGTAGATGTCGTTGATCCAGGTGATCAGCTCGGTCGCGCAGAAGCGCAGTTCGTCAAGCCCGCGTACCGGGGTTCCGGGTGCATCAATCGCTGCGAAAAGGTCCCACACCGCATCCATGGCGCTGAGATTCCTCCGCAGACCGAGGTACTCGGCGCTGTCCACCTGCTGTAGCCCTCGGCGATGATTGACGATCGCCGACTCGGCGTGCAGGTACAGCCCGATACGCTCGGCGAAATCCGCCAGCCAGGGCGCATCGCCGAGTCCGGCGGTATCCCGCCACAGTTCGTCGGCGAGCACCCGCAGCATCGGGTCCGCGTCCGGCGCGACGGCTGGATCAACTATGGCCTGCGCCACCGCACGAGCGAACGCAGGAAGCCGTCCGTCGTGCGCCCATGTGCCGCTGTCGATCCGATCGTCCATCAGCAGCAGCCATACATACCAGTGCAGTATGACCGTGACACGCTCGCGTGGCCCAGCGCCCACCATCGCCAGTCCCCAGTCGAGCAGGTTCGATGCGAACATACGCTCTCTGCCGCGTGGCCCGACCAACCCGCGGGTAGCAGCCCAGTCGCAGAGTTCCAGCTTCAACTCTTCGTGATCTTCGCGGTGGTGAATTTCAGGGAACGGCAACTCAAGTACCGGAATCGGGATCTCTGTCACGCCAGAATCTCCAGTCTGCTTTTGCAGGCTCCCCGAGGCTGGGAAGACCGGGGTCGGGGCGGCTGACAAGCCGGTCGAACTGTGACGCCTTGAGCCTGGATCCACCGTGACCACCGCTCGGTACACCCTGTAGCACGACCCTGACATGCCCGGCCACGGGCTGCGTCAAGCCTGAGCGCAGCCACTCGTCCAGCGTCAGCAGAACACGAATCCGGCTGGGTGTTGGGTGCTCAGGGATCGCCTCGTCAGCGCACTAACACTCGCCGCAAGATCGCGCGAGCAATCTTTTCAGGCGTCAGCTTCTTGAGTTCGTGTGACGTTTCAGCCGGTGGCTGGTCCGAGGCCCGCGTGGTGGATGTCGTCGTAAACGATGTCAGAACACGTTGTCGTGGCACGGCGCGGCCAGCACATGGCCGGGTTGGATTTGTCCTTCCTCAACGAAGCTGAAGCGCACCAACGCCTCACCGCCCACAGCGGCCGGGGCGGACACGACAGTTGCACATGCCTCGACCCGCCGGGCGGGATGGCCTGGGATGCGCAGCTCGCATGGTGCATAAGCCCGTCCGGGCACGCCGACGAGCCTTCCGAGCGCGAGCACGTTGCCGGGCCGCTGATCCGGTGGCACCTCCGACACCGTCAGCGCCCAGTGCGCGTCCGCCTCCTTCAACACGTTCAGAGCGCACTGGTCCCCGCGAGCCTCGAACAGTGCGGCACGCGCACGCACAGACTCAGCGATTGCACAGCACAACAGTGCGTCGGTGCCATCCTCTACCCACGGACAGCCGGTCAGCGCACCTCTGAGCAGGACACAAACCGCGCCGAACGCCGCTGCCGGTCCGTGCTCGGCGATGTCCATCAAGACCGGCGCCGCGACCAGACTCGCCGGATGGACACAGCCACAGTGCCGATCGAAAAGGCCGCCATCCTCCAGCGGCCTGATCGCAGCATCCGCTGAAGCCTCGTCAGTGGACTGTGCCAGGGCACGCAGCGCTGGGGCGACCTTCCCCGGCTGGTAGAGGCCCGCCGGGCCCGGTACCGCAGCCCAATCGATCGTTTCGATGGCCTCGAACATGCATGCCATCCTAAGCCGTAGCGCCGCTAACCAGCGGATTCAACCACACCCGATGCAAAACCATACGAGCGAACCCTCACACCGTCTGGCAACTCCAGGTGAAACCTGCACGGTCCAGCTCCGCACGCTCCAGCACTCCCGGAGACGGGACATCCACTTTTCAGCTGCCCGCGAGCCCACTCCACGCCGACATCAGCGACGGGTCTATCACGAGAAGAGAGTCGGTCTGATGGTCGGTCGGAGGAAGAATCTGGCGGAATTGCGGGACCGTGCGGTGGTGATGTAGCGCAGTTCGATGACCCGGTCGAGGCTGCGGCCAAAGAGCAGCGGGCCTCCACGGGCTTCTCGCTGAGTTACTGATGGCCGAGTGCGACGAGCGGGTGCGATTTCGGGTTCGTGTACCGGCGCACGGGTTACTTTCGCAGGTGATGCTGTCTTGCGATCACTGAGGGTTGCTATAGTCGGGCTT
>NZ_DASYZI010000434.1:0-3815 GCF_035946395.1 Actinocrinis sp. | reverse complement strand
GGTGGGGCGGGGTGGTTGCGGAACTTCTGGGAAATCTTGACAGCGCGTCGCGCCGCGGTCAGCCTCTCCTCAGAGCGCTCTCCCCTCGCGTAGTACCCACTACAACGTGAGGAAGTCACATGGCTGTAAGCCAACGGGTGTCGCTGTTGCGCGCCCGAAATTCACGCTCCGCGCTCCTCGCTGTATCCATTGTTCTCTCGCTTGTGGCCGCGCTGCTGGTCACGGTCGCCGTGGGGGCCGCTCACGCGGCGGGGACGCTGTTGTCGCAGGGGAAGACGGCTTCTGCGTCGTCGGTGAATGCTGGGAATCAGGCGTCGTTTGCGGTGGATGGGAACGCTGGGACGCGGTGGGAGAGTGCGTGGTCTGATCCGCAGTGGTTGCAGGTGGATCTGGGTGGGACCGCGACGATCAGTCAGGTCGTGCTCCAGTGGGAGACGGCGTCGGGTAAGGCGTATCAGATTCAGACTTCGAATGATGGGGCGAACTGGACGTCGATCTACTCGACGACGACCGGTCCCGGCGGCACGGAGACGCTGAACGTCACCGGATCTGGGCGGTATGTGCGGATGTATGGGACGGTGCGCAACACCGGGTACGGCTACTCGCTGTGGGAGTTCCAGGTCTTCGGGACCATGGGGAGCGGGGGCGGTTCGACGTGCGGTACGCAGAACGCCGCGCTGAACCAGCCGGCGACCGCTTCGTCGACTGAGAACGCCGGTACTCCGGCCGCGGCCGCGGTGGATGGCAACACCGGTACCCGGTGGTCGTCCGCGTTCAGCGATCCGCAGTGGCTCTCGGTGGACCTGGGCTCGGCGCTGCCGGTCTGCCAGGTCGTGTTGAACTGGGAGACCGCGTACGCCACGGCGTTCCAGATCCAGGTGTCGACGGACAATGTGAACTGGACGTCGATCTACTCGACCACCACAGGAACCGGCGGCGTTCAGACGCTGACTGTCTCAAGCATGGGACGGTACATCCGGATGTACGGCACCGCGCGTGCTACAGGGTACGGATACTCGCTGTGGGAGTTCTCTGTCTTCACCGGTGGCAGTGGTGGGGGCGGGCCGTCTCCGAGTGCCTCGGCCAGTGCGTCTCCGAGTCCGTCGCCGTCGAGCACGGGTAACGGCAACTGCGGCACCACGAACGCGGCGCTCGGGCATCCGGCTACCGCGTCGTCGATTCAGGACAGCAATCCGGCGTACGACCCCTTCTACGCGGTCGACGGCAGCACCGTGACGCGCTGGTCGAGCCTGTCCGCGGACCCGCAGTGGATCGAGGTCAACCTCGGCGCCAATCTGCCGATCTGCCAGGTCGTGCTGATCTGGGAGAACGCGTACGCGTCCGGGTTCCAGATCCAGGTGTCGACGGACAACGCGAATTGGACGTCGATCTACTCGACGACCACCGGGACCGGTGGTACGCAGACGCTGAACGTCTCGGGCAGCGGACAGTATGTCCGTATGTATGCGACGGTGAGGGGGACTGGGTACGGAGATTCGCTTTGGGAGTTCGCCGTCTACACGGTCGGGAACCAGACTGCGACCGTGCCACCGCCCGCGCCGCAGCCCGCGCCGGGCACGTGTCCGTGGATCAACGAGCCCAACGTGGCCGTCTCGACCCGCGTCGCGCAGCTCATGGGCGCGATGACGCAGGACCAGAAGGACGCGATGCTCTACGGCGACGGTTCGAGTACGTATATCGGGCAGATCGCCGGACAGCCTGCGCTGTGTATTCCGAGCGTGAATCTTGAGGACGGACCCGCGGGAGTCGGGGACGGGCTCGGCGGGGTTGTGCAGTTCCCTGATGGTGAGGTCGCGGCGGCGACCTTTGATCCGGGTTACGAGCACAACTTTGGCGTCGCGGCTGGTCAGGAGTTCGCAGCGAAGGGCGTGAACGTCTCGCTCGGCCCGACGATCAACATCGTGCGAGACCCGCGCTGGGGCCGGTCCTACGAGACCTTCGGCGAGGATCCGTACCTGACCGGCGAGATCGTCAGCGCGGACGTCCAGGGTATGCAGAGCCAGGGCGTGATGGCCATGGTCAAGCACGCGGCCGCGTACAACATCGAGCAGCCGGACGGACCCGGCAGCGGCGGCG
Source organism: Actinocrinis sp. (assembly GCF_035946395.1). Taxonomy (NCBI): domain Bacteria; kingdom Bacillati; phylum Actinomycetota; class Actinomycetes; order Catenulisporales; family Actinospicaceae; genus Actinocrinis; species Actinocrinis sp. The sequence continues at coordinate 1,718 of NZ_DASYZI010000434.1, read as the reverse complement.
GGACGGTCGTGGTCGACCCGCGCACGTTGCAGGAGATCTACCTGCCCGGCTTCCAGACCGCCATCGAGAAGGGCGGTGCGGCGGCGGCCATGTGCGCGTACAGCAGCGTGAACGGCGCGTATTCGTGTCAGAACCCGTCGATTCTGAACACCCCGCTGTATCAGCAGGCTGGGTTCCAGGGCTTCGTCAGCTCGGACTGGGGCGCGATCCACACGACGGTCGCGTCGGCCAACGCGGGCGAGACGATCGAGATGCCGTTCGGCGGCTTCTTCGGGACCTCGCTTGAGCAGGCTGTCACCGCCGGGCAGGTGACGCAGGCCACCTTCGACACGATGGTCTCCAGGGTGCTGACCCAGATGTTCCGGTTCGGCATGTTCGACCACGCGCCGAGCGGTTCCACGACCGCCATCGTCGCAGCGCCCTCACACCTCGCGACCGCGCTTCAGGGCGACGAGGAGGGCACGGTGCTGCTGAAGAACAACGGCGTCCTGCCGCTGAACCCGAACGGCACCGAGTCCATCGCGGTCATCGGCAGCTACGCCAGTTCCGGAGCGATCACCGGCGGCGCCGGCAGCGGCGGCGCGACCAGTTCCGGCACGTACGACCCGCTGTACAGCATTCAGCAGCGGGCCGTCGGTGGTCATGTGACGGTCAACTACAACGACGGCTCGAACCAGGCCTCCGCGGTCTCGGCCGCGCAGGCCGCGAACGTTGCGATCGTCTTCGCGGCCGACAACTACGGGCACGAAGAGTCCGACAACACCACGCTCAACCTGCCCAACAGCCAGGACGCGCTTATCTCCGCGGTCGCGGCGGCCAACCCGAACACGATCGTCGTGCTCAACGACAACTCGGCGATCCTGATGCCGTGGCTGAACCAGGTCGCGGGCGTGTTCGAGGGCTTCTACCAGGGCCAGGAGTACGGCGCGTCCATCGCGGCGCTGCTGTTCGGCGACGTGAACCCGTCCGGGCACCTGCCGATCACCTTCCCGTCCTCGCTCACCGCGCTGCCGGCGAACACGACGGCTCAGTGGCCTGGCACCGGTGGCACGGTGCAGTACTCGGAGGGGTTGGACGTCGGGTACCGGTGGTACGACGCGAACAACGTCACGCCGCTGTTCCCGTTCGGCTTCGGACTGTCGTACACGTCGTTCTCGTTCGGCAACCTGCAAATCGGGGCGCTGAGCAACGGCCAGGCGACGGTGACAGCGACGGTTACCAATACTGGTAGCAGGGCCGGGACCGAGGTGGCGCAGCTGTACGTCGGCGATCCGGCGTCGGTCGGCGAGCCGCCGCATCAGCTCAAGGGCTTCCAGCGGATCACGCTGAACCCGGGGGCGTCCGGGACGGTGACCTTCACCGTGACGGCGCATGATCTGGCGCACTGGGACACCACGTCCAACAGCTGGATCGCGTCGTCCGGCGGCTACCAGATCCTGGTCGGCGACTCGTCACGCAACCTGCCGCTGTCCGGAAATCTGAACAACCCGGCCACCGTGACGGCGAACACGATGGATTAGAACGCGGTGGATTGAGAAACGCGGTGGATTGAGAGAAGTCCACACCGGCCGATTAATCCCAACGCCGTTCAGTTAGGTGCTGGTCGGCTGTGTCAATCGGGGCTGGCCAGCACGGTGATGCTGAATGTGCTCTTGTAGGTGGTTCGATCGATGGCCGGGCCTCGGGCGTTGTACTTGGACAGCGCCCGTTTCACGATC
>NZ_DASYZI010000433.1:0-21815 GCF_035946395.1 Actinocrinis sp. | reverse complement strand
CCGAAGTTCTTGTCCAGGTACTGCGGGTTCGAACCGTGGTGCACGCGGTGGTGCGATGGAGTGTTCATGACCAACTCGATCGGCCGCCACAGCTTGTCGATCCGCCCGGTGTGGATCCAGAACTGGTAGAGCAGATTCACGGCCTGCACCGTGAAGAGCATCGCGGGCCGGTAGCCGAGCAGCACCAGCGGGATGCTCAGCGGCATGGTGCCGATGCCGGTCCACGGCTGGCGCAGCGCGGTGGACAGGTTGAAATGCCGGCTCGAATGATGGTTCACGTGGCTGGCCCACAGGATCCGGATCCGATGGTCGGCCCGGTGCGCCCAGTAGTAGCGCACATCGTCCAGCACGAACAGCAGGATCCAACTCCACCAAGCCGCCGAGGCGTGCAGCGGAGTGAGCCGCGCGAAGAACACGAGCGTGCCGAGGGTCAGGGCGTTCCAGCCGAGATTGGCCGCGATGCTGCCGAGGCCCATCGCCAGGCTGGTCGCGGTGTCGCGCACCTGGTAACCCGGCTCGGCCTCGTCCGGCAGGAACCGGTAGGAGGCCACCTCGACCGCCATGAGCACGATATACGCCGGGATCGCCAGCGTTGTGAGGTCCACCATGCGGCGGATGTTACCGGCGAGTTAACCACTCCGAAAGGGGTGCCGGCCAACGACCCGGTAAGGCCCATAGACGCGACGCGGCCGTTGCTCCGGCACGCACGGCATCTCCATCGGCAGCGAAACGACCTACGGCCTCGAAGAGATTCTGGTCGACCAAAACGAGATCTCCGGCGTGACGCGAACGGCAACGACAGCAGCATCGCGACCACCCTACGGATCAAGAGCTACGCGGGCGTGAGCAGCAAGGTCCAAGAGATCTTGGGGCACTCCACGCTCGCCGTAACGAAGCGCTACACCCACGTGACGAGTCGGCTCACGCGCGACGCCGCCGACCGGATCGCGAAGGTCCTGTGGCGGAGTTGAGACCACAGTTGAGACCACGCGACCTAGTTGATCTTGCTTAAGTCTGGACTTTGACTTGGAAGTCGCAGGTCGAAGCCCGTGCCCGGAACGGGGGTCGAACCCGTATGACCCTTCGGTCCGGGAGGTTTAAGCTCCCTGCGTCTGCCATTCCGCCATCCGGGCGCGCGCTTGAAGCGCACGCGGACAGCGTAGCGGCTGCTGCCGGTGGTCTGACGCGCGTTTGGGGGCTTGCGGGTCGCGTTCGCGGTGGACGGCGCGGGGGTGTGAGGCACCGGCTTGGGGCGTTGATACGAGAGCTCGCTGATTAGGTGGGCCTGGGCCTGCGGCGTTTACCGGTAGGGCGGGCCGGGGCTGGGCAAGGCAGAGCCAGGGCCGTTAGGGCCAGGGGAGGGGCGAGTCAGGCGAAGGCGCGGTTGGCGCGGCGGACGTCGTGCTCGTGGATGATCGCTGTGGCGAAGCCGTGGGAGAGGTTGTATTCGGCGCGCAGCCAGTTCACGCGCTCGTCGAAGCGCAGGAGCGCCGGCCCGGCTTCGACCTCGTGGAACCAGTCGGTGAGGGCGCGGCCCGTGGCCTCGGGGAGTCGGGCGAGCAGGTTCCGGTGGGTCTGTTCCGAGTGGTGCAGCGACATTTGGCGTCTCCCGGGGTCGGTACGGCTGAATTGAGAGGGTGGACGGCTCGTCGACCAACTGGCCGGGCTGACGCTGGGCTTCGGGACCGACGATGAGTGCGTGGACCTCGGCTTTGGCTTGGGAGCGGAAGGCGCGGACTGCTTTGGCTGTGGCTACGGCTATGCCTACGGCTGAGTGAATTTGCTGAGGGTCGCCGATTTTTGTCTTGGACTTTGGACTTTGGTCTCTGCTTGTGCTTGTACGCACCCGTGTACGTGTACGCGGCGTACGTGGCACTGACGCTGTCGCGTGACCGCTCCGTGACTTCGACTGTGCCTGACTCGGATGGGTGAGGCAACCCCTGCGGGCCTAGTTCTTTTCGGGTGATTGTCGACTGATGTTGGACGAGAGCTCATCAATCTGGGAACACATGTGGCGCCTGGTGGCGAAGTGGAGGCGCTCCGGCCGAGACCGTAGCCTGGATGGGTGATCGATACCGGCCACCGCACTGACTCGCTGACGCAGGCTGTCGCGCGCCTTTCCGCCATGTACCGCGCGCTGCCGGAGTCGAAACTGCTCGGTCGGCTTCCGGATGGGCGCTCCCGCGCGGAGGCTGGTCATCGCTTTGCCGCGTTGCTCGCCACGTTCGGGCAGGGGGTTGAGGAGCGGGTACGGGACGTGCCGCCGGCTTGGCGGCGCCTGCCGTTCGACGGGCATTTCGTCGTCGGCGACCAGATCGCGGTGGTAGGGCACGATCTGGCCGCCGGGATTGAGAGCTTGGCCGACCTCGACGAGTTGGTGTGGACGGCGGAGGGCGCGCGCGTTACGGCGGGGGAGTTGGTGGCGGTGGCGGTGCGTGAGGCGAGTGCGCTGAGGGCGGTCGCCGGGCGGTGATCCCCGTTTTCGCCGTCCTCGTCGTCTCCGTTATTGGCGTCCGTGTTCCGGGTTCGTGCGGCGGACGGTTAGGAGAGGCGTTCGAGGATTAGGGCCATGCCCTGGCCTCCGCCGACGCACATGGTCTCTAGGCCGAACTGCTTGTCGTGCCATTGCAGTGAGTTGATGAGTGTGGTGGTGATCCGGGCGCCGGTCATGCCGAAGGGGTGGCCGACGGCGATGGCGCCGCCGTTGACATTGAGGCGGTCTATGTCGATGCCGAGGTCGCGATAGGACGGGATCACCTGTGCCGCGAACGCCTCGTTGATCTCGACCAGGTCGATGTCGTTGATGGACATCTTGGCGTTTGCGAGGGCTTTTCGGGACGCCTCGACCGGGCCCAGGCCCATGATCTCGGGAGAGAGGGCTGTGAGGCCGGTGGAGACGACGCGCGCGAGGGGGGTGATGCCCAGCTGCTTGGCCTTGGTTTCGGACATGACGATCACGGCTGCGGCGCCGTCGTTGAGTGGGCAGCAGTTGCCCGCAGTCACGGTGCCGTCAGGGCGGAAGACCGGGTTCAGTGCCGTGACGCCCTCCGTCGTCACGCCGGGGCGCGGCCCGTCGTCCTTCGCGACGACGCTGCCGTCGGGCAGCGTGACCGGGGTGATCTCGCGCTGCCAGAAGCCGTCGGCGATCGCCTTCTCGGCCAGGTTCTGCGACCGGACGCCGAACTCGTCCTGGTCGCGGCGGGTGACGCCCTTGATCTGGGCCAGGTTCTCGGCGGTCTGGCCCATGGCGATGTAGACGTCGGGGATCTTGCCGTCGTCTCGGGGATCGGTCCACGTCGGGGCGCCTGCTTCGGCACGGTGTGCGGTGCGGGCTGTGGCCTCGGCGAACAGCGGGTTTTGGGTGCCGGGCAGCGAGTCGGAGCTGCCGAGGGCGTAGCTGGAAACGCTCTCGACTCCTGCCGAGATGAACACGTCGCCTTCGCCGGAGCGGATCGCGTGCATCGCCATGCGGGTCGTCTGGAGCGATGAGGCGCAGTACCGCGTGATGGTCGTGCCCGGCAGGAAGTCGTAGCCCAGTAGCACGGCGACGGCGCGGCCCATGTTGAATCCGGACGCGCCGCCGGGCAGTCCGCAGCCGAGCATCAGGTCGTCGATCTCGTGCGGGTCGAGCTGTGGGACCTTGTCCAGCGCGGCGTGTACGGCGGCGACGGCGAGGTCGTCCGGGCGTAGTTCCTTGAGTGAGCCCTTGCCCGCACGTCCGATCGGCGTACGTGCGGTGGCGACGATCACTGCCTCAGCCATGGGTAGCTCCTAGCTCCTGCGTGTAGCTCGTGGCTCCGTTGAGCGGCGGCTTCGCTGTCGGGTGGAGGAGACGCTACCGGATATGTTACTGGCGGGTAAGGGTGGGGGAGTGAGCGGGGGGAGTAGTGGGTGCGGGGGTCGACGTTTGGGGTGGCGTGGGCATGGCGCGAGTGAGCTGCCAGACGGCGGCGGCCAGCGCGGGCAGCATGGCTGCGGCGGCAGTGGCGTAGCCCTCGGCGGAAGGGTGAAAACGGTCCGGGCCGAACAGTTCGGCGCGGGCCGCGAACTCCGGGCCAAGCAGCGCTCCTATCGGGACCGAGCGGCCTCCGGCGTCGTGCACCGCGCGCGCTTGGAGCGTGGCGAGGCGGCGGCTCCAGCGGCGGGCGAGCCAGCGCAGCGGAACCTGTATCGGACGGATGGTTCCCAGGTCGGGGCACGTGCCAGTGACCACTTGGCAGCCGACGGCGCGCAATCTGGTGACCGCCTCGCCGAGTTGCTCGGCCGCCTCGGTGAGTGAGGCGCGGTTGGTCACGTCGTTCGTGCCGATCATGATTGCGGCTACTTGCGGCGCGTTTTCGGGGCCGTCCGCGAGTAGTGCGTCGATCTGCTCGCAGAGTTGCTCGGAGAGGGCGCCGATGCGGGCGACGTTCGCGAGCAGCAACGGTCGGCCGGCGTGTGCGGCGAGGGCTGCGGCGAGCAGGGCACCGGGGGTCTGGTCGGCGTGTTCGACTCCGTAGCCGGCTGCGGTGGAGTCGCCGAGGATGGCGAAACGGAGCGGGCGTTCGGGTGCGTGTGCGTGTGCGTGTGCGGGGGTGGGGACGGGGCTAGGGACGGGAGCGGAGGCGGTGGGGTGCGTGTGTGTGGGGGCGACGGTGTCCGTGGTGCCGTTTGTGATGCTGCCGGCGGTGGATTTGGTGCTGGAGGCGGTGTTGGGGTGGGTGCTGGTGCTGGCGCCGAGGGTGGTGGGGTGAGTGTCGTAAGTGCTGCTCACACGGGCTAGGTGCTCGCCGAATAGGCCGTCGGCGCGCGGCGGGGCGTCCACGGTGTGCCCGATCGCCTTGCGCGCCAGCTTCGCCTCGGCCATCACCAGGCCGATTGATGCGCCGGTCAGTACCGTCAGCCCGCCCCCGCCGACCGCCGCGGCGGCCACCACCCGCTTCGTTCTCAACACGGCCATGCTCCGGCCTCCTACCGACTTGCTACCCCCGCGGGCTCGACATATGTAAGGCCCAGTACAGGAGAATACCGGCTACAGGTGTCCAGACGGCGGATTTCTGTTCGCCAACACCTAACCTGGTGGCATCGTTCCCGCTCTTGATCGCGCCCAAAAGGTGCGACGGCTCGAAAGGCTCCCGATGCGCTACGTCGAATCGGTCGTCGACTTGGTCGGCAACACACCGCTGGTCAAGCTCAACTCGGTCACTCACGGTATAGCCGCCACCGTCCTGGCGAAGGTCGAGTACGTGAATCCCGGCGGTTCGGTCAAGGACCGGATCGCGCTACGCATGATCGAGGCCGCCGAGTCTTCCGGGGAGTTGAAGCCGGGCGGCACGATCGTGGAGCCGACCAGCGGAAACACCGGTGTGGGGCTGGCGATGGTGGCGCAGCGGCGGGGCTATCGGTGCGTGTTCGTGTGCCCGGACAAGGTCTCCCAGGACAAGATCAACGTGCTGCGGGCGTATGGCGCCGAGGTCGTGGTCTGCCCGACCGCCGTCGCGCCGGAGCATCCGGACTCGTACTACAACGTCTCGGACCGGCTGGTGCGGGAGATCCCGAACGCGTGGAAGCCGGACCAGTACTCCAATCCGAATAATCCACTCTCGCACTATCACTCGACTGGCCCAGAGGTGTGGGAGCAGACCGGCGGACGAGTGACGGCGTTCATCGCCGGTGTGGGTACGGGGGGGACTATCAGTGGGACGGGCCGGTACCTCAAGGATGTGTCCGATGGACGGGTGAAAATCATCGGGGCCGATCCGGAGGGGTCGGTGTACTCGGGCGGCACCGGGCGGCCGTATCTGGTCGAGGGCGTCGGCGAGGACTTCTGGCCGGAGTGCTACGACCGGTCGGTGGCCGACGAGGTGATCGCGGTCTCGGACAAGGACTCGTTCGTCATGACGCGGCGGTTGGCCCGCGAGGAGGGGCTGCTGGTTGGCGGGTCGTGCGGGATGGCTGTGGTCGCGGCACTGCGTTACGCGCGGCGGCTGACTGCGGACGACGTGGTGGTCGTGCTCCTACCGGACTCGGGCCGCGGTTACTTGTCGAAGATCTTCAATGACGACTGGATGGCGGACTACGGCTTTCTGACTCCGTCGTCGCCGGAGTCGACCGTTGCCGACGTGTTGGCCCGCAAGGGTGAAACGCTGCCGGATCTGGTCCATATGCACCCGCACGAGACTGTCGGCCAGGCGATCGAGACCCTGCGCGAGTACGGCGTAAGCCAGATGCCGCTGGTCAAGGAGGAGCCGCCGGTCATGGCTGCCGAGATCGTGGGCTCGATCGTCGAACGAGACCTGCTGGACGCGCTGTTCACGGGGCGTGCGCAGCTTGGCGATCCGCTGGAGGAGCACAAGTCCGGGCCGCTGCCGCAGGTGGGGTCGGGCGAGCCGATCAGCGCCCTGATGTCCGTGCTGGAGAAGGCCGACGCGGCCGTGGTGCTGATAGAGGGCAAGCCGCGCACCGTGGTGTCGCGGCAGGACCTGCTGGCGTTCCTGGCGGGCAGCACGGGTGGGGGCAGGAGCTGACGGCGTCGACAGTGACGTTGGTGGTGGCGGTGACGTTGGCGGTGGCGTCGACGTTGACGTTGACGTCGGCAGGGGCGTTGGCGTTGGCCGTGGTGTCAGGGTTGGTGTGGGTGGGTGGTGGCGGGGAGAGGCGTCGGAGCGCGACGTTTGTGCTGATGCTGCGGTTCAGGCGTCGATTGCGCCGCGTCCGGTGCGGATGACCAGAAGGTTGCGGTTTGAGGCGACCCACCATGCCTCGAAGATGTTGAGCGCAAGCAGCAGCGTGACCAGGATGGCGAGGGTGGCGATCGCCGGGGCGAACGGACCGAGGCCCGCCAGCGCCGCGGCGACCAGTCCGGCGACCAGCCTCGCTACGCCCATCCCGCCGAACATCCGCGCTCTGGTGTAGCAGAAGGTGAGCACGTAGAGAGCGGTTCCGGCGGCCAGGAAGTACGCGTGTACGCCGTTCGGGTGCCCCAGTGGGGTACGCACCGCCTGGGACAGCCCGGCGGCGATCAGGATCAGGCCCGTGACCATCGCGAGGTGGCCATGGCTGAAGACGGAGCGCACCAGTACGGACTGGACGCGCGCCTCACGCAGCGCGTGTTCGAGCGCCGGGGCGGCGAAGTGGAAGTAGGTCCACCACAGCGCGCAGCTGAACACGAACGCGAGGACGAGCGTGGTCAGCGCGATTCCGCTCAGGCCTTCGCGGGATTCCTGTACGCCGACGCCGACCAGCACCTCGCCGAGCGCGATCAGGACGAACAGGCCGAAGCGCTCCGGCAGGTGCGAGGAGTCGAAACGCAGGTCGTCGATGCGGTGACGCAGCAGCGACGGACTGGCCAGCTCGATCACTGCGGCGGCCAGCCAGATCCAGCCGCGGGCGTTCAGCGCGGCGAACGAGCCGACGACGATCAGCGGGGCGCTGACCGCGGCCGAGACCGTGTACGGATTGAGCGGGTCGTGGAAGAAACCGCGCCGCCAGATCGCCCACGCCAGCAGGAGCCTGATGCTCAGGTACGCGAACGCGAAAACCTGGCCGCGCTGCCCGTACGCGTCCGGGACCGCGATCGACATGACGAACGCGCCGAGCCCGAGTGCGAAGACCTTCAGGTGCCGCCGGGCGGAGACGAGTTCGACCCCGTTGTACAGGATGGACACGCCGACCCACGCCCACCAGAACGGTACAAAGAGCACCAGCGCGCGCCCGACGGCGACCGCGGAGGAGGAGTTCTGCGCGGCGGCGGCGACCTGGGTGACGGCGAAGACGAAGACGAGGTCGAAGAACAGTTCGGCCCAGCTGACCCGTTGGCCGTGCGAGACCGTGCTGTTCGGCGGGAGGGCGGGCGTGGGCGGTGGTGTGGGGGTGGTTGTTGGCGGGGATGGGGGTGAGATTGAGGTTGAGGGTGGGGATGGGGGTGATATCAGCGGGACTTTGCCGCCTTTCGGGCGTACGTCGGCCCCGGGTTGGCGCTCCGTGTGCCGGACCTCGCTCACTGGCGCAGATTAACCCACGCTGGTGAGTGACGGCAGCGGGTTTGCGGGTGAGTGACCCGGTCGGGCGCGTCCGTTTCACGGCAAACAGTGACTAAGGGTTCGAGTGTGGCGCTGCGCGGTGGTGGGACATCCGGGATATCTCCGGTGTGCCGCGGCGCCGCGTCCTCCTGCTATTCCCTTTGCCTAGTACTTGTCAGTAACCTGCGCGTTACGTGGGCGCCGTCGGGCGCTCAGTCGGGCTTCAGGACATTCAGGGATTCAGGAGAGGGCAGGCGTGAATCATCGGCGATTCATCGTGCTCACCGGCATGCTCGCGGCCGCGCTCGCGGTCGGCGGTCCGGCGGCGGCCGGGCAGGGTGCAGCCGGGACAGACAGCGTCGGCACGAGTGTGTCAGGCGCGACGACGAACACGTCCGATCACGGCGGCGACCGTGATCGGCACCAGGAAAAGTTCGACTATTACCTCGCGCTCGGCGACTCGCTCGCCGTGGGCGTGCAGCCGAACGCCGCCGGCGTGAGCCTGCCGACCTCGGAGGGGTACGCCGACGACCTGGCCGCGCATCTGCGCGAGCGGAACCGGCACCTGACGTTCGTCGACCTCGGCTGCCCCGGCGAAACGACGACCACGATGGTGGTCGGCGGTTGCCCGTTCCCGCACAGCTACGCAGATCAGGTGGGCGCTGCGGTCGCGTTCCTTACGGAGCACCCCCACGCGCACATCCTGCTCACCATCGACATCGGTGCGAACAACGTCGATGGCTGCACGAACGCATCGGGTATCAACATCGCATGCGTCGCGGCCGGACTCACGACCGCGGCCAGTGACCTGCCGAAGATCCTCGGCGCGTTGACGGCGGCCGCAGGCGACCACGTCGAGTTCGCCGCGATGAACTACTACAACCCCTTCCTCGCGCTCTGGCTCACAGGTCCCGCCGGCCAGCAGCAGGCGGTCGCGTCCGTGCAGTTGCAGGCGCAGCTCAACGGAATCCTGGGGCAGGCCTACGGCGCGTTCGGCATCCCCGTCGTCGACGTCTCCGGGGTCTTCCACAGCACGCAGTTCACCCCGCTCGTCCAGCTCACCCCGACTGTGCAGGTGCCGCTGAACGTCGCGCTGGTGTGCCAGTGGACGTGGATGTGCGCTCCGGCGCCGGTCGGACCCAACATTCACGCGAACAAGGACGGATACGAGCAGATCGCGGAGGCGTTCGCGGACGTCGTGGACCGCTGATCGCTCTGGTTCTGAGCCGCGAGCCTTGACGGCGTTCGCCCGCACGCGAGCTCGCGGCTCACCCTTGTGATGGGCGTGTTCGCCGACTTCGTCGACCGGTGGGCGCCGCGGGGTTAGGATCGGAAAGCAGTCAGACTCCTGACCAGGGAGGGGACGCCGGATGGCGTATTGCGTGGAGATCAGCCGGGCCAATCCGACCTGTTTCGTCTTCCTGCTGGACCAATCCACCTCGATGGCGGATCCGGTCGCCGCCGTCGGCGACGCGCCGAAGCGCAAGGCCGACGCGGTCGCCGACGCGCTGAACCGGCTGCTGTTCGAGCTGTCGCTCAAGTGCGCCAAGGAGGAGGGCGTCCGCGACTACTTCCACGTCGCGGTGCTCGGCTACGGCGCGCGGGTCGGCTCGGCCTTCGGCGGCGCGCTTTCCGGTCGCGACCTCGTGCCGCTGAGCCAGGTCGCGGACAATCCGCTGCGGGTCGAGGAGCGCGCGAAGAAGGTGCCGGACGGGGCGGGCGGCCTGGTGGAGACCAGCGCGCGCTTCCCGGTGTGGGTCGATCCGGTGGCCAACGGCGGCACGCCGATGGCGCAGGCGCTCGGCCAAGCGGTCGCGCTCGTCGAGCGCTGGGTGTCCGAGCGGCCCGGCTGCTTCCCACCCATCGTGATCAACCTGACGGATGGCGAGTCCACCGACGGCGATCCCTCCGAGCCCGCGTCGCGCCTGCGCGCGCTGGCGACCGCAGACGGTCCAGTGCTGCTGTTCAATCTGCACGTCAGCGGCGGCCACGCAGCTCCGATCGTCTTCCCTGCGGCCGAAACTGGGCTGCCGGACGACTTCGCGCAGCTGCTGTTCGGCATGTCATCCCCGCTGCCTCCGCACATGCGCGCGTACGCGACGAGTCAGGGTGTTGCGGTCTCGGAGGGCAGTCGCGGCTTCGTCTTCAACGCCGACATCACATCCGTCGTCCAGTTCCTCGACATCGGCACCCGTGCAACCGACCTGCGTTGAGGCCGAGGACGTGCGGCTACGCTGCGCCGTCCTGCGGGAGCCGAAGGCCGGATCGAGTAAGTCCGAGTACGAAGACGCCTGCGCGGTGCCGGGCGACGGCGCTTCGGCGGTCACCGGCTGCACGGTAGCCGTGGCCGACGGCGCGTCGGAGAGCATGCTCGCGGGTGCGTGGGCGAGGATGCTGGCCAGGTCGGTGAGCGACGCGGCCGGACGTGAGTTGGACGCGGCCGTCTTCGCCGAGCGCGTCTGTGCGGCTGCCGCGCGGTGGCCCGCGTACGTCGACCGATACGTGCGACGGCGAGAGCGGTCCGGGCGCCCGGTCGCGTGGTACGAGGAGCCGAAGCTCGAACAGGGTGCTTACGCAACAGTGCTGGGCATATCGTTCCAAAGCGAATCAGGCACTGTGTACTCCGGGGGTGGCGCGTGGAGCGCGGCTGCGCTCGGCGACTCCTGCGGGTTCCAGGTACGTGATTCGCAGCTGACTGCGGCGTTCCCGCTGGAGTCGGCCGCGCAGTTCGACTCGTCGCCGCACCTGGCCGGCACTCGGAATCCGGACCGGGACCTGATCGAACTGCGTACCGTGACACGGCACGGCAACTGGCTGCCCGGCGACGTCTTCTACCTGGCCACCGATGCTGCCGCTCAGTGGTTCCTCGCGGAGGACGAAGCCGACAGACAGCCGTGGCGGCAGATCGACGAGGCCTTCGACGCTCCCGGTGTGTGGCTGGGCGAACTGCGCGCCGCGCACCGCATCCGCAACGACGACGTCACGATCGTCCGCTGCCTGCTGGAGCCCGCGTGACTTCGACCGCGACCTTCCCGACGAGTGGCGCGTACGTCGACGCGTTGCAGGACACGCGGCGTTGCTTCACAGACCCCGAACTCGTCGGATGCGTCATCCGAACCGACCGGTTCGGACTGCCAAGGCCGATCTCAGGGAACTTCGCCAGCGTCTTCACCGCCGACACGACGACAGGACGCAGACTCGCGATCAAGTGCTTCACCCGCGACGTCCCCGACCAACAGGCGCGGTTCCGTGAGATCGGGGCCGCGCTGCGCGATGTGCCCGCGCGATGGAAGGTCGAGTTCCGGTACGTCGAATCCGGCGTGCTGGTGCTCGGCAGGCGGTACCCGGTGCTGGTGATGGAGTGGATCGAGGCGCAGCAGCTGATCTCCTGGATCGAGGACCGGCTGCGGCTGGGCGACCGTCCCGCGTTCGGCCGCCTCGCCGACGGCTTTGCCGAACTGGTCGCCGGCCTCGAAGCCGCCGGAATCGCGCACGGAGACCTTCAGCACGGCAACCTGCTCGTCACCGCGCGCGGTGAACTCAAGCTGATCGACTACGACGGCATGTACGTGCCCGCACTGCGCGAGCGCCCCGCGATGGAACTCGGCCAGCCCAACTACCAGCACCCCCGCCGCGCCGCCGCGGACTACGGGCCCTGGCTCGACCGGTTCTCGGCGCGGGTCATCCACCTCTCGCTGGCAGCGCTGGCTGTCGATCCGACGCTGTGGCAACGGTTGCACAAGCCCGGCGGCGAGTACCTGTTGCTACAGAAGTACGACCTCGAAGACCTCGCCGCATCCCCGAACCCACAGTCGCTCGCGAACGTCAACTCGGCACTGCGCGCCGGGGTGGCGGATCTGACCGAGATGGCACGCAGACCGCTCGACGCGATCCCGCCGCTGGACATGCCGGGGTCGGCGAATGTGCGAACGCGCAAGCGCATCACATCGACGGCGGCGACGAGCGATGCCGAGGCGTCTGATACAGAGGCAGAGGCGTCGATCCGCGACGCGGCCGACGGATCCGCCGCGTCGGGTCAAAGCCAGGTCGATGCGTCCAGCGTGTCAGGGAGCTGGCTTGATGACCATCTGCCCCCCGCACCGCCGGTGCGACTGGCACGACCGTCGCTGACCGCGCGCTGGGCCTGGTATGTAAGTGTTCTCGTTGCCAGCGTGTCGATCGCCGCAGCGGTGCTCGTATCGTCGGTATCCGCGATCGCCGAAACGGTCGCGGTCGTCGCCGTCGTGTCGGTGTCGTGGTGGATCAGTTTCCTGCGGCTTCCGGAAGCGCGGGCGGGCCGTGACCGGCGTGTGTCGGTGCGCGCCGCGCGTGCACACGAGAAGCATCTCGCCGCGCAGCTGCGCTGGCAGCTTGCCGCGAGGCAGGAAGGCATCGACGGCTACCAGCGCGAATTGAGCGCGCTCGCCGATCGCAGGGTGCAGATAGACCGTGAGTCGGTCGAGGAGTACGCGAGGATCGACGGCTGGCGTGACCAGGAGTTGGCCGCGCTCGTGCGTGAGCGTACGAACTTACAGGCGTGGCGCAGCGCTGAGCTCGGTCGCCGGACTGCGGCCGTGGAGGAGCGGCACGTCGGAATGGAACTCGCTCACCACCGGATCGACAGCGCGCAGATTCACGGCATCGGCCGTGCGGTGGTCGCCGAACTGGAGGCGGTCGGTATACGTACGGCCGCTGACTTCCACGGCATCCGCGTCCACGGCGGTTTCGGCCAGTCGGCCACGGTCCAGATCCTGCACCGCGATGGCCGTGCGCTGATGGTCAGCCAGGTTGAGCAGTCCCGGGCGCAGAACCTGGCGCTCTGGCACGACGGCTTGGTCAGCCGGGCACGTGCGCAGATGCCCGCGCAGCTCACGGCTCCGATCCGCGCGCAGGTCGATGCCGAGGTCGCGCTGCGTCAGGCCGGCATCGCAGCACGCGAAGGCTCGGTCAAGTCCGCGGCCGACGTCCAGCGCAGGACAGCGCTCGAACAGACCCAGGCGCAGCGCGAGGCCCTCACCGCCGACGAGCAGAGCGCACGGTCGTCCCATGCCACGGCGGTCGCGGCGATCGATCGTGACTGCGCGCTGTACCGTGACGCCGTCGCGGACGCGCAGCGTCGGCTGAGCGCGCAGCAGCGTGCTCTCGACGCGTACAAGGCGGTGCGCTTTCGCAGATATCTGATCGCCCTGACGTTCGGCCGCCCCTGACGGCATGCGTCGATCGCCGCGTGCTCGATTCGATAAGCTCGCCCTATGAAACTCCACGTCGGATGCGCGATGTGGACACATGCGGCCTGGCAGGGCCGCCAGCTGCCCAATCCCCTGCCGCCGCGGGACCGCCTGCGTTCCTACGCGGCCTGGTGCAACGCCGTGGAGGGCAACACGACCTTCTACGCGACGCCGTCCCGCGAGACGGTCGAGTCGTGGGCCAAGCAGACCCCTGACGATTTCCGCTTCCTGCCGAAACTTCCGAAGCCGGTCACGCACGAGCGCCGCCTCACCGAGGTCGACGCCCCGCTGAGCGGATTCCTGTCCGCGATCGAGCCCCTCGGTCCGCGCACCCACGCCTTGTGGATCCAGCTGCCGCCGTCCTTCGTCCCCGGTGACCTCGACGCTCTCGCGACGTTCCTGCGCCGCTTGCCCCGGGCGCATCGATATGCCGTCGAGGTCCGCCACCGCGCGTTCTTCGAGGACGAGCGGTGGGAGCGGCGGCTTGAAGACGTCCTCGGCGAGGTGGGCGCCGAATGGGTGACTTTCGATACGACCGTACTGTTCGAGACTGCGCCGACCACCGAAGCCGAACGGGAGGCGTGGCGAAAGAAACCGCGCCTGCCGCGCCGATCGCGTGCCCTGACCGACTATCCGATCGTCCGCTACATCGGACGTGACGACGCTGAACGTACCGTCGAAGGCTGGCAGCACTGGATCGACACGGTCGTCGATTGGCTGCGCGAGGGTCGTTCACCGACCGTGTTCGTCCACACGCCCGACAACGACGACGCACTCGCCCTCGCGCACCGATTCCATGACGACGTGCGTGCCCGCCTACCCGAAGTCGAGCCGCTTCCGGAGCCGGTCCCCGCAGGCCCGCTGACGCTCTTCTGACTTCTGTTACTGATTACTGACGCTGACTCTGACGCTTGGCTTCAGCTCGCCCAACTGCCCGCGAGGGGAAGCGTTGCTACGCAGTGGGAATCAATCCCATGCGCGGCCGATCCGTTCCAAATCGGCGGCGTATTCGATCTGTTCTGCCCAACTGCTCGGCCATGCGTCAGACCCGTATGCCGCGCCGACGAATGCGCCGGCCAAGCACGCAATCGAGTCCGAGTCACCGGACGTAGCCGCTGCCCGGCCGAGAACGGCGAGTGGATCATCCGTATGCAGCAGCGTGCAGAAGACGGCTGTGGCGAGCGCCTCTTCAGCGATCCAGCCTTCGCCGGTGGCAAGACACGGGTCGCCGCCGTTGTCCGGCTCTGCCAGCGCGGCGTTGAGTCGGTCCAGCGCCGCGATGCACTCATCCCAGCCGCGAGCGATGAACTGCTGGGGACTCTCCACGCCGGGCCGCTGCCACAGGCTCCCGAGCCAGTCCTCGTGATACGTGCCGCGCTGATCGTGGCATCGCTCGCGTAGCGCGGCAGGAAGATCTGTAAGCGATAGGCCGGAACGCAACCAGTGCACAGCGAATGCGGTCAACTCGCTGGCTGCCAGCGCCGTGGGGTGACCATGGGTGAGCGCAGCTTGGAACTGGGCGATGGCCGCGCGGGTCTCGTCGCTGAGATCCGGCGCGAGGCCCGCCGGTGCGACCCTCATGTTCGCGCCGCAGCCCTTGGAGCCATGCTCGCTCGCTTCGATCCACGGCGCGTCCTCGGCGAGTCGACCGATCGCCCGCAGACACGTCATGCCCGGCGCCCGATTGTTTTCAGGGCTCACCGCCCACTCCGAGAAGCGCTTGCGCAACTGCGGCTCCAACCGCGCCGCAGTCAGGGAATCCTGCTCGCCAACGGCCAGCAGCGCGTCCGCGACACACAGCGTCATCTGCGTGTCATCTGTCACCAACGCGGGATCACCTTGCAGACGGCGCGGTCCAGCCGGGCCGTAGATCGCGACTATCTCGTCATAGCGTTTGAACTCCGTGTGCCGCCCCAACGCGTCGCCGTACGCCAAACCGAACATGCAGCCGCTCGCACGTCGCTGGTTGCTCATCGCCTTATCCTTTCGACGGGTACCGATTCTGCACGGCGAGGCAGACATGTGCATCGGCGCCGTCGAGTCAGTGTCTGCGGGGAGGGCGTGGGCCGCGCCCTCGCGCAAGCGCCATCTCTGGCGACCCGGAATAGCCGGTGCGTGCGAGTACGTCCCCTGGCTCTTCGTACGCGGGTGCCAGGACTGCTGTTCGTGGCCTGAACCGCAGGTTCGCATGCGCGACTGTCATCGGTACTGCCATGATCAGTTCATCGCAGGTCGCTGTGGGGTTCTCGTCGAGGCACTCGAGTCTGAACGCTGACTCGCAAGTCAAGCACAGAACACATTCGCCGGTCGTGGACCCGAGCGGCACGAAGAAGACGTGCGAAGTAGTCTCCCAGATCCGGTACTGATATCTGCGCTCCACATTGCTCACTCAGTGATCGACTACCTGACGATTGATGATCTTCTTGAGGTTGCGCGGCGTGTTGTCGTCAGCGAGATGCAGATCCGCGCCGTTGGCTTACTCGTGTCTGTTGCGGCATGCCCAAGACGACTGTATTCGGCCAGGACGCTTATCCCACGATCTGGGACACTGCTGCCGTGCTCATGGAGTCTCTCGGCCGTGGCCGCGCCCTGGTTGATGGCAACAAGTGGTTGACGTTAAACGTTGCCTGGCTATTTCTCGGACTCAACGGCCATAAACTCCGCGAGCCTTTCAACGAAGTCGCTGCAGAGCATTTCGTCATTGGTGTCGTGACAGAGGCGCTGGAACTTGCACAAATCGTTACCGGATTGCTCTGACTTGTCGAGTGATGTGTCACAGTTTGGTCACTCTGCTTCGGCCAGATTGACCGGACGGGCGATTCGCGTGCCACCCAAGCCGCACTATTCATCGCGATAAGCCTCGTCTGATCATGAACTCGACGGCCGGGTTCATGTTGATGGGGAGGACGGTTTTGCCGGGGTGCGTAGTCGGCCAAACGCGAAGGAGTTCGTCGACGAAGCCCTGGCCGACATCCGTGATGCCTGTGAAGTCGACTTCGACTGTTTCGAAATCCGCTTCCAGGCCGTCCAGGAGACGACGGGCCTCGCTTCGGGAGACAAACGCTGTTCTGATCTCGAAGAGTTTGACGATCGGCCGCGTTCTCACGAACACGTGATCATCGGTGAACTGGCGGAAGACCTCAGCGATCACCCGGTCGGTCTGTGGATCGATTTGGCAGAGTACTGACGTCCCCGGTGTCGGCGGTATGGCACCGAGTGCGACGTCATGACGGAGGTTGTCCACCGTCCAGCGCACGCCTGAGGACGTCAGCTGGAAGAAGTCCACGATCTTCGACGTGAAGAAGATCCTTTCGCCGGTGTGCCGGGTTGGGTCGGTGGTCCGTTTCCCCTTCGAAAGCTCCTGGACGGCTTCGAATTCGCTTCCCAGACGCAGTCCGGCCAGCAGGTTCGTATATGCGCCGAGCCCATGGTCCCGGATCTCGAAGGTCCATTGTTCAGGGCTCGTCCATCAGGCGATGAGTACAGTATTGCTGGCCGAATGGTCGATCGCGTTGTTCAGCGTCTCCATGAACGCGTATGCCGCGATCTTCCTCGCGTCAGTGTCAACGTCGAGCCGGAGATCATCAACAACTCGGTGCCATACCTCGTGCTCGGCCAGGCCTAGCAAGGTCAACTCATGCTGCCAGGTTGGCGCGTTCAGCCTGGCGGTTGGTGACATCCCGGCTGACAAATCCCGACGTGCGATTGCTGCTCGCACCGCTGCGATGTCGAAAAGCCGATGGCCGCTGCTCGTCCGCGACGAAGGGATGGCCTCGCTGTCTGCCAACTGTCGTACGCGGCTTGCGGAAAGTCCCAGTTCTTACGCGACGTCAGCGATCCGGACCAAGCGGTCTGGTGTCTCGGCCATGCTGTCTCCTCGCAAAATCTACACTCCTGGTGCAGGTTTCCGGGAAAAACTTACACCCGGGGTGTAGATTTCTGCGAATGCGCTCCTGCGCGTGCCGAGTGCCTTAGGCAGTTGCTGGTAACGTGCCGTTGGTGGGCCTTGGGTTTGTCGTACTGCGGCACCCGGACCTTCGAGGGCTTGCCGTCGACTGCTCCGACGCTCGACCACTGCTTCAATTCGACGGCGAGATAGCTCGGTTCGCCGGTGCCAGGGCTTGTTCCGGCGAGCAGCGCGTCGATCGGCGCCGACGGCTCGCCGGTGCGAGCGGGGTCGAGATCGTACTCGATGAACATGTACACGTGGCCCAAACCGCAGTCCCGCAGTTCCTGCGCCAGAGCGGTGACGCTGCGCCGCCACGCGGTGACATCGCCCGGACTGGCCGCTTTCCGGTTCACGTGCCCCGACTAATAGTCGGTCCCCAGATTCGGCAGCAGGTACGGATCGCTCGCGATGCTCTGCGCCGAAGCGCGGTGCAGCCACATGACGGATGAGACCCCAGACACACGAAGGAACTCGTGCGGGTGGGGGCGTGTCTGCCGCGATGGCGCAGAAGCCCGTCGGACCGCCGAAAACGGACGAAACCAAGTGGCTGGAAAGGATATCAGCAGTCTCGTTACGGGCTGGCCGCTGCCGCGTGCCGTCGTTGGCTTTGGTACAACCGCACCATGGCCGATAGCACTTCCGACCTGTCCGCGCTGACCTCCAGACTGCTCGAATTCGCTGAGGCGAGGGACTGGGGCGGTTCCACACGCCCAAGAACCTGGCGACTGCGCTGGTGGTGGAGGCGGCAGAACTCGCGGAAATCTTCCAGTGGCTCACGCCGCAAGAGTCTGTCGAGGTGATGGCCGACCCGCAGACGGCGTTCCGGGTCCGTGACGAGATCGCCGACGTGCTGGCCTACCTCCTGCAGATCGCCTCCGCGTGCGGCGTCGACCCGATTGCGGCGCTGGCGGAGAAGATCGACCGCAACGACTCACGTTTCCCGCCGTCCGCGAGCGCGAGCTCGCGTGCGACGAGGCGGTGATCGGGTCACTCCGTCGGTTCGTCATTGCGCCGGGGAGCCCTCGCCGTGTTGCGAGGCGAAGAGGTCGACCCCGAAGCTGTACATCCATTTCCGCCGCCGATGGAGATGGTGAATTTTGCGTAGCCATCCGGGTAGGGCGGCGATTCCTCGCATATATGGCGTAACTCGGACTAAAATCCCTGCCCGCTCCGCTTCTCATGGTCCTTGATCGGTGGGCGGTGTGGACGCCGAGTACGCGGCACATCTCCTCGCTTCCGCTCGTCGGAGCGCCACGCCGACCAAGGCGGAATTCAGTCAGATCAGACCGGTGAGGCACGACCCCCGGGCGTCTTCGCCAGGGTCATTTGCATTGATACCGGCGCTGTCGAAGCCACAGTAGTCGTCGGGGTTCTTGGCGTCGCTTAGGTGCTGCTGATGGTAGTTCTGCACGTCATATACGGTTTACCAGTGCTGGTAACGTTTCTCAGGGCCTTTTCATCTGTGCATCCGGCGGGAGTTGGTAAAGTGCGCCGCATGACGGATCCGGGCGCGGATAGTCGCGTCGGTGTGGGCTTCGATACCGCCATGATCGGGGTCGAGCCTCTTGACGAGGGCGATCCGCGGCGCGTCGGCGAGATCCAGTTGCGCGGGGTACTCGGTTCCGGTGGCATGGGCCGGGTCTTCCTGGGGCTGACGCCCGACGGCTATGCCGCGGTCAAGCGGGTGCTGCCCGCTCTCGCAACCGATAACAGCTTCCTAATACGCTTCGGCCAGGAACTCGACAACCAGGCCCGGCTGCCCACGGGAGTGAGCGCCCGACTGCTCGCGAGCAACCGCACCGCGCGTCCGCCGTGGTTTGCCACCGAGTACATCCCGGGCGTCACCCTGCACGAAGCGGTCCATCTGGCCGGTGGGCGCCTGCCCGTGGAGACCGTATGGGGACTGCTACGGGAGTTGGCCGCACGGCTCAATGTCCTGAGTCGGCTTGAGTTGGTGCACCGGGATCTCAAGCCCTCCAACGTGATGCTCACAGCCGACGGGGTGACGCTCATCGACTTCGGTGTGGCGCGCGCGGTGGACCAGAGTCAGGTGACCACCACTGGCAAGGTGATAGGCACGCCCGCCTACATGTCTCCAGAGCAGGCCAGCGGGATAAGGCAGTTGACGCCAGCGGCGGACGTCTTCTCTCTTGGCGGGGTGATTTCCTTCGCGGCCACCGGACAGCCGCCGTTCGGCGACGGATCGATGGACGTGCTCTACCGTATCGTGCACCAACAGCCTGATCTCGGTGCGTTGCGCGAGCTCGATCCCGCGCTCGCGGACATCGTCGAATCCTGCCTCGCCAAGGAGCCGCTCGCCCGCCCTGCCACGGGCACGCTGGCCGAGGCGGTTGCGAAGCGGGCGATGCCGGGCGTGCCGGTCTGGCCGGAACACGTGGCGGTTCGCATCGCGGTGCGCCGTGCCTTCGCCGATGCCGCACCCGTCCACGAGCTGGATGCGACGGCGCATGAGGCGGGCGGTCGCCCAGGCTTGGCCGCCGCCGTGTCGGCTCCGCGCGCGTCAGTGGAGGCCGAAACCATCCGGGCCGCCGGGCGCCCGGGTGCAGCCGGAGGGGCCGGGCCGGGCACGTCGTCGGCCAGCGCTCAGCCGGATGATCCCCGCTCGCGTCGCCGTCCGCGGAGGATGGTGGTACTCCTGTTGCCGCTGGTCTTGGCGGTTGGGACAGGCGCGACTCTTGCCATGGTTCCACTCCCGTTCGCCAGCGCCCCTCATGCATCAGGCGGCCCAAAAACGTCCGCCAGCGCGACCGTCAAGTCAGGCGTGTCTGGCGCGGTGGGCCACAGTTCCTTGCCCAGCCCGTCTGGCTCGCCGAGCTCGGACGCGGCCCCCGGCGGCGGTGCCCCAGACGCGTCCACGGCCCCCTCAGTGGGCAGCGAGGGACTGACCGGGGCAATCCCCGCAGCCAGTTCGGCCCCTGCTACGCACACCAGTGTGTCGAGCGACCCGGCAGTGGTTTCGAGCATCAGCAGTCTGCTCAAGAACGTCGCCTCGGGCCAATGCCTGAGCAGCGCCGGTTCCTACGCCGGCCTGGGCCCGGCCGCCTGCTCCACCTCGACGGGCAGCGAGGGCTGGAAGGCCGTGTACTCGGGAAGCACCTTCGAGATCGTGAATCTCGCGGACGGCGACTGCCTGACCGGACAGGGCAGCAACTACACGATCCTTTTCCCCTGTGGGCGGGACGGCGGCCAGCACTGGAGGATCGGCACACATACCGCCCAGGGTGGCTCTCTCGAAAATGCGGACTACCCGGGCACTTGCCTGGAATACGTCTTCAACGGCGAAATGACCCCAAGCTGTAACGCCGCCGACACCGGACAGCTCTGGTACGGTGGCGGCCGGGTTAGCTGACTGGCAGGGTGAACTGCTATTAGTTCGCGGCTCTGATCCGTTTCCATGCAACCGCACCGCGAAGCCGCGTTCGGCCGTGGCGCACAGCATGGCGTACGCGGCGTCGGCGACTCCACGTTGACGAAGCCGACGAGCCCGGTACCGCCGAGTCTCCCGTATACGCCGCGCCCAAGTATGGTCGTCAGACCGTGCCCGCAGGGACAATCCATTGGGTCGGCTGGTCGGTGAAGTCGGCGATGGTGTCGAAGTCGTTGTCGTAGTGCAGCACCGTGAGCTTTGCGGCACGCGCGGTCGCGGCGACGATGAGATCGGCGACGGAGGCGGAGCGGTGCTGGCCCTTCTCGGTCAAAGCTTCCTGAATCTCTGCGGCCAGGGCCCACAGGTTCTCGGGTTCGGTGGCGCGGTTGAGGGAGGCTTCGAGTTGGGCGCGCATCCGCGCGCGTTCGTCGATGTTGCGCGCTGAGTAGAGCATTTCGAGTTCGGTGACGCCGCAAATCCAGACGTGGCCGCGCTCCATGAGCGGGACGAGAACGTCCCGGACCGCTGGCAGGTGTAGCCGGGCTAGGGCGCTCTTGTCGGCTAGGTAGCCGGTCAGCCCCACAGCTTGTCCTCGGCGTCCGGCTCCAGCAGCGCGCCGAACGCGCCGTCCTCGGCCAGAGCGACAAGATCGCGAACGGCGGCGACTCTTATCACCTCACGGAACGCCGCCTCGATCGTGTCTCGGATAGACGCGGTGCCCAGGATCTCGCGCGCGCGGTTCAGCTTGTCCTGATCAATCTCCACGCTGGTCTTCGCCACGGCCGCCCTCCAAACATCGACGAGAACGGTCTCAGGATAGCAGTCCCTGCCCCTGATGGATATCATGTTGCCGATATTTTGGATATCCAACGCTGGTCGAGCCGTGTCAGCCCGACGCCACCGTGCCGCCTTCCGTGGTCAAAAGGCCGGTGGGGCAGGAGCCCCAGGCGTCTTCGCCAGGGTCACTTATGTTGACACCGGTGCCACCCAAGCCGCAGTAGCCGTCGGGGTTCTTGGCGTCGGAGAGGTACTGCTGGTGGTAGTCCTCGGCGTAGTAGAACTCGGTGGCGGGCTCGATGCTCGTGGTGATCTTGCCGTAGCCGGCGGCGGTGAGGACGGCCTGGTAGGCGGTGCGGCTGGCTTCGGCGGCGCGGCGCTGATCGTCGGTGAAGTACTGGATGACGGAGCGATACTGCGTGCCCACGTCGTTGCCCTGGCGGTTGCCCTGCGTGGGGTCGTGCGACTCCCAG